>JBJELL010000032.1:0-4538 GCA_051879115.1 Lachnospiraceae bacterium | reverse complement strand
TAAATGATAATGCAGACAAGACCTCCGTTAGAATCGTTCACAATCTTTTGCATCGTATCCTGTAACTTTAACTGGCTTTCATCATCCATCATGGATATCTTACTCTTTATGCCATCTTCCATCAGCTCTCCGATGGATTTTCCAAAGATATTCGTATTCCATACGCCCTCTTCCGTATTCTGGCTGTCCTTGATATATTCAATCAAATCCTTTGCCTGTTCTTCATTTCCCACAATCGGTGCTACTTCTGTCTCTATATTCGCCTTAATCATATGGATACTCGGAGAGATAGCTTTCATCTTCACCCCATACTTGCTGCCGTGTTTGATTAAGACCGGTTCTTCTAGGGTAATATCGGATAATCCCGGATTGACCACACCGTAGCCTTTCATCTTTACTGCATTCATGGCATCTTCTACCTTCTCATATTCTTTCTTCATGCCCGCTAATTCCTTAATCATGGAAATCAACTGGTACTCTCCATGAATCTCTACACCGGTCAGCTCGCTCATATTCTCGTAGTAATATTTTTCGCCTACCTCCATGCGAAGGTTGACACTTCCCGTTGCCAAATCCATCTTATCTAATTTTACCTGCTCTATGTAGTCTCCTTCCGTCTCAAAAGGATAGCCAATCAAATCTTTTACATAGGTAATATCCCTTAAAAAATTCTTTGCATTCTGAATCAGATTCTGCTTTATCAAAGCTCCAAACTCTAACATTTCCACCCATTTTGGCATATAGAAATTCATGCGTACCACCGGAAATTCATAGAGAATTGCCTGCAAAATTCTAGAGATATCTTCTTTTTTCAACTGTTCACAGTTCACCGGCATAACTGCTACCCGGTATTTTTCCTGCATCTGTTCTGCTAACTGTTTTGTCTCCTCACTATAAGGTTTTGTAGAATTCAGCAGTACGATAAATGGTTTGCCGAGATTTTTTAATTCCGCAACTGTCTTTTCCTCAGGAACGGCATAGTTCTCTCTTGGAATATCGGTAAAAGATCCATCGGACGCAATGACAATACCAATGGTGGAATGTTCATTAATGACTTTTTTTGTTCCAATCTCCGCTGCCTGTGTAAAAGGCACCTCATAGTCAAACCAAGGGGTCTTTACCATACGTTCCGCATCGTTTTCCATATGACCGCTGGCACCTTCCACCATATAGCCCACACAGTCAATTAAGCGAACCTTAACTTCAGTCCCGTCTTCTAACGTAATCTGGGCTGCCTCCTTTGGTATGAACTTCGGCTCTGTTGTCATAATGGTCTTTCCTGCTGCTGACTGAGGCATCTCATCTATGGTTCGTTCCCTATCGTGTTCGTCATTCATATATGGCAGCACCATCTGCTCCATGAAGCGTTTGATAAAGGTCGATTTTCCTGTTCTGACTGCTCCAATGACTCCTAAATAGATTTCACCTTTTGTTCTGGCACTGATATCCTTGTAAATATCAAAGGATGACGTATTAAAATTGTCCATAAAAATTCCTCCCGCATATACTATTTCATACATATGCGGAAGGAAGTTTATTTATACAGCAATCTTAATTTTTTCGGTTCAACCTCAAAATGAATCTCGTTCCGGTATCCACAGAATTCTCCATCTGCGTGAACCACCAACGGTATCTTAGAACGCACCGTATAAGATGTAGTGTCTTTCAAATGACAACCTTTGATTCTATGGTGTTTCTTTCGCAAAAGCCGAAGAAGCATCAGTGGCATCTTCCCTTTTGGAATGTCTTCTACATAAATGACAGAGAGCTGCCCGTCGGTGCAGCTTGCCTTTGGAGCCATCGGCACACCTCCACCCTCAAAAGGCTGATTCATTGCCGCTGCAAATATCATCTTCTTTAATGGATACACTGCACCATCCTCAAAAGAAATCTCAGCATCCTCTGCCTCTAATCCCATCATACTCTGAACCGTTAACACCAGATAGACTAATTTTCCAAGTCCAATCCGATTTAAGAATGTTTTTATTTTACTATGTAATGCTTTCTCACAGACCAGTGCATCAAAGCCCACACCTGAGCTGATAGCGAAAAGCCGATTCCCATCCTCCCAGGAAACTCTTCCTAAATCTATGGCATATTCTTCTTTTGCCTCTAATATCCGGCTCAGTGCTTCTAATGGTTTCTTCGCTTCTATCCCAAGTCCCCGTCCTAAGTCATTGCCGGAACCGGAAGGAATGTACCCAAACCGTACTTTTTCAAAATGTTCCATCCCATTGATAACTTCATTGACGGTTCCATCCCCACCAACGACAATAAGACGGATATCTTCATCCGCCCTATTGCATATTTTCTGTGCCAGCTTCATCGCATGTCCCGGATATTCCGAGACATATGCTTTGTAAACAATTTCTCTGCTGTCTAATTCTGCCTTTATCTGTCTCCAGACCTCGGCTGCCTTCCCGGTTCTCGAAGTCAGATTTACAATAAAATAATACATAGCTTTTGTACGCTTATGCCTTTCTCAGTCGTCCGTATAGTTCCATTTTGTGATGAACTTTTTTCGCCAATGTCATATTTATCTGTTTTGGAAGTGCTCTCCATTTCCAGTTACCGCCTAAGGTAGATGGGATATTCATTCTCGCTTCGCTTCCAAGTCCAATCAAATCCTGCATAGTCACCACTGCAAGGTCTGCCGTACTC
This sequence comes from Lachnospiraceae bacterium, assembly GCA_051879115.1. Classification (GTDB taxonomy): domain Bacteria; phylum Bacillota; class Clostridia; order Lachnospirales; family Lachnospiraceae; genus Maccoyibacter. The sequence continues at coordinate 1,877 of JBJELL010000032.1, read as the reverse complement.
ATCCATGCTCCGCGCATCATTCCCCAGTTGTAGCCTTCTTCTTTCGTAAGCTGCAAATATTCTTTTGCAATTTTCACGCTTTCCTTTGGCGCACCCTTCATCCACCCTAATATTGTATCATTATCATGGGTTCCTGTATAGACCACACAGTGATTTTTATAATTATGTGGTAAATAATTGCTGTCATCTCTCGAATCAAAAGCAAACTGTACCACCTTCATTCCCGGATAACCGGAATCTTCCACAAGCTGTAAGACGGATGGTGTTAAAAAGCCTAAATCCTCTACAATGATGTCCAGTTCTCCAAGTTTTTCTCTTAGCACATGGAACAGCTCCATTCCCGGTCCCTGTCTCCATTCACCGTTTTGAGCCGTAGTATCCTTTCCCGGGATGGCATAATAGGAATCAAAGCCTCTGAAATGGTCGATACGGACAACGTCATAAAGCTGTGACATTTTCTTCATACGCATTGTCCACCAGCTATAGCCATCCTCTTTCATCACATCCCAGCGAAAGAGAGGGTTTCCCCAAAGCTGACCATCCGCTGAAAATGCATCCGGCGGACAGCCCGCTACATCAATCGGCTCTAAATTTTCATCTAAATAGAACTGTGTCGGATTCGTCCATACATCTACACTGTCTCCTGCAACATAGATTGGCACATCTCCAATAATACGGATTCCCTTCTCATTAGCATATGCTTTTAATTCTCTCCACTGTTTAAAAAACAGATATTGTAACATTTTCCAGAAAGCAATCTCATCTGCATACTCTTCCTTTGCCGCTGCTATAGCCTCTTCTTCCCGGAATTTTAGCGGTCTGTCCCACTCGAACCACTGTGCTCCGCCATTGACGTCTTTTAATGTCATAAACAGAGCAAAATCCTCTAACCAGTCTTTTTCTTCTTCACAAAAGGTTCTATAGTCCTCCGGCTCCTCTGCAAAAAAGCGGCTCTGGGCTTTTTTCAACAAATCATAGCGATTCACATAGAGAAGGGCATAATCTACCTTGTCCTCCTTCTCACACCAGAGATAGGACTGACATTCACTCTTTTTTAGTAATTTATCTGCACATAAGTATTCCAAGTCTATAAAATATGGATTTCCTGCAAATCCCGACGGTGACTGATACGGCGAATCCCCATAACTGGTGGGACAAATCGGAAGTATCTGCCAGTAAGTCTGTCCTGCCCTTTCCAAAAAATCTACGAATTTTTTCGCCTGCTTTCCCATTGTTCCGATTCCATATGGAGACGGAAGGGATGAAATATGCATTAGTACTCCGCTACTCCTCATTCTTTCTCATCCTCTCATTATATCTTTTACACTTTCGCCCGCAATCAAATCCACATCTACAATCTCATGAATACTTCCTGCCTGGAAATCAAGAAAACTAAACAAAATCTCCACACTCTTAGTTGCCAGCTCTTTTGCAGGCTGCTTGATGGTTGTAAGTTTTGGATTGTAATACTCTCCTAACTCAATCCCGTCAAATCCTATTACGGAAATATCTTTGGGAACTCCAAGTCCCTTATCTTTTAACGCCCTGATAGCTCCTATTGCCGTTACATCCGACATTGCAAACACCGCCGTAATGTCCGGTGCTTTTTCTAACAACCTTACCATCGCCCGGTAAGCACTGTCAAAAGAGAATCTGCTGTTCTCATAGTACTTTTCTTTTTCAAACTCCAGCCCCCGTTCACGAAAACTTTCCAGACACCCCAAATACCGCTGATAACTGGTATAGGAAAGTTCAGTATTGCCTCCAAGCACTCCGATTTTCTCATGTCCCTTTTCAAAAAGATAGTCTACTGCACACTTTGCCGCTGCCACATCATCTACAGCAACACTAGAAAGGTTGTCAAATGCCAGCCGTTT
>JBJELL010000031.1:0-4539 GCA_051879115.1 Lachnospiraceae bacterium | reverse complement strand
CAGAGGGAGATAAACTCTTTGCATACGATACGGAAGATGTTAACAGTCAGATTGCTCAGGCAAAATTAGAGATGGAAAGTCTGAACAATGATATCAATGATGCCAATGAGCAGATTGCATCTTTGTCAGCAGAAAGGGATGCAGCGACTTCGGAAGAAGCAAAATTCGACTATTCCACCCAGATTCAGAGTGTGCAAAATGACTTAAAACAGTCAGAGTATGATTTGAAATCCAAGCAGTTAGAGATTGACAAACTCAATAAGAGTATTGAAGATTCTGTAGTTACAAGCAAGATGGCAGGTGTTGTAAAATCGGTAAAAAGTATTAATAATACAGAAGATACCGGTTCGGAAGAAGCCTTCATGACCATTCTGGCCAATGGCTCCTACCGAATAAAATGTTATGTAAACGAGCAGAATATGGCAGAACTTTCAGAGGGACTTCCAATGATTATCCGCTCCCGCGTAGATAGCAGCCAGACTTGGAGCGGAACCCTTGCAAAGATTGATATGGAAGACCCGCAGAGTAACAGCAGTTCGGATGAATACTACATGGAGGAAAGTTCTAGCGATACCACAACCTCATCGAAATATCCGTTTTATATATCTTTAGAAAATACAGATGGAATGATGTTAGGACAGCATGTATTTGTAGAAGTGGACAATGGACAGGGCAGTGAGAAGAAAGGTGTGTATCTCTATGAGTACTACATTGTTCAGGAAAAAGACAGTGCTTATGTGTGGGCAGACAATGGAAAAGGAAAGTTAGAAAAGAGAAAAATAGAACTTGGCGAATATGACGAAGAGCTAGGTGAATATAAGATTAAGTCGGGTCTGAAAGCCGAAGATTATATTGCATGGCCACAGGAAGGTCTTGAGGAAGGTATGAAGACAACCAAGGATGCATCTGAGGCAATGGAAAGCCTTGAAAATGAATCGGAAGAGATTCCGGAAGAATCTTTTGAAGATGAGAATTTTGAGGAAGAGCCGGTAGAAGATGGGTCAATGGAAGAAGAGTCGGCAGAAGACGAGAAGGTATTAAAGGAGCTATAGGGAGAGGAGAAATCCATGATATTAAATTTAGAGCATATCTATAAGGATTATTTACAGGATAAACTGGTGGTTCCGGTTTTGAAAGATGTAAACTTGCAGGTAGAAGCAGGAGAATATGTGGCAATCATGGGTCCTTCCGGTTCGGGAAAGACAACATTAATGAACATCATTGGATGTCTCGACCAGCCTACTTCGGGCACCTATGAATTTGCAGGGGAAGACATATTATCCTACAAAGATAAAGAGTTAGCGGAAGTCCGCTCAAAGAGTATCGGCTTTGTATTTCAGAACTTTCAGCTTTTACCAAGGGCAACTGCACAGGATAACGTTGCCCTGCCACTGAGCTATGCCGGAATAAAACCAAAGCAGAGAAAAGAGATGGCATTTGCCGCATTGGAAAAAGTAGGGCTTGCTGACCGTGCCACTTTCCGACCAAACCAGCTTTCCGGTGGTCAGAAACAGAGAGTAGCGATTGCCCGTGCCATGGTAAATTCCCCTAAGATTCTTTTGGCAGATGAGCCTACCGGAGCTTTAGATTCCAAATCCGGTAAGCAGATTATGGAACTTTTTGACCAGTTGAATCAGGAAGGTGTAACGATTGTCATGATTACACATGATGCGAATGTGGCAAAATACGCCAAAAGAGTGGTACATATTATTGATGGAGAATTGACAGAGGAAAAGGAGGAAGTCTGATGAAAAAGAAAAAAACAGCCGTCATCATTCTAGTCCTCGTTCTCATAGCTGCAGCAATCGGTGGTGGCATATTTGCCTATAAGAAACATCAGGATAAGAATACAAGCGTAAAGGTATATGCGGTGGCAAGTCTCGACTGGGGATTCGGGGAAGACCAGTCCTACAGCAGTGGAACCGTAACCGATGACCAGTCTCAGGTGGTCTATTTAGAGGAAGAAAATATTGTAGAAGAAGTCTATGTAAAAGAAGGCGATACGGTTGCAAAAGGTGATCCGCTGATTCGTTACAATATGGAAGAAGCCGATTTGAATCTGGAGATGAAGAGATTGGAAGTCTCAACGGCAGAAAACGATTTGACTTTGGCGCAGAGGGATTTGGAACGTCTAAAGGCAACTACGCCAATACAGGAGAGCACGCCGATAGAAGAGGATGATTCTGATGAGCCGGTGATAGAGGAGAAAAATGGAGACGCTTATAATATCATAGGAACTTCTGCAAAGGCATTTGAAGGAGATGGAAGTGTAGAAGAACCATACCGTTTCCTCTGTACCCAGGAAGCCTATGTAACCGGAGGATATTTGAATTATCTAAAGGAACATTCCTATACGGCAATTTTTGAGATTCACAAAGGAAATAAGGAAAAAGGTGCAATCTTAAATGCATGGCTGGTAAATGGAAGCAGTATTGAGCAGGAGTATGCAGAGGATGAGAAATGGTCTGTTGCGAGTAGAACTATAGTGGAAGAGGAAGAACCGATAGATGTAGAAGAAGAGATAGAGGAAGCAGAGGGTTATACGGCAGCAGAGCTTGCAGAGGAAATCTACAATACGGAGAAAAGAATCCGTAAGCTGGATATTGACAAACGTAAGTTGGAATTGGAGTTAGAACAGCTAGAAGAAGCCTCCGGTGACGGAATTGTAAAATCTACAGTAGATGGAGTAGTCTCTTCTGTACAGGACCTTGAGAACTTACCAAATGATGGTTCTCCGTTTTTAGAGGTAAGGGGACAGAACAGTCTCTATGTGACAGGTTCTTTGAGTGAACTCTTATTAGAAGATATCAAAGAGGGGCAGAAGGTAGTAGTCAACTCCTGGGAAAGTGGTCAGACCTATGAGGGAGAGATTACGGAAATTTCTACAACACCTACGGATTCTAACAATTACATGGGAATGGGAAATCCAAATGCTTCGTATTATTCCTATAAGGCACTTGTAAAGGACTGTGACGGACTTAGAAATGGCGAGAGTGTGGATTTGACGATTGACCAGAGTGCAAATACAGAAAGTATGTACATTGAAAAGGCATTTGTCCGTACAGAGAACGGAAAATCGTATGTTATGGTAGAAGATAAGAATAAGAGACTGAAAAAACAGTACGTTAAGACAGGAAAGAGTGTATATGGTCAGGCAGTTGAGATTCTATCCGGACTCTCGAAAGATGATTACATTGCATTCCCATATGGTAAGAATGTCAAAGAAGGCGTAAAAGTCAAAGAATCAGACGAGATGGATTATTAGGAGGAAGAGCAGATGATAGAAAATATAAGAATATCCTTTCAGGGAATCTGGTCCCATAAGATGCGCTCCTTCCTGACCATGCTTGGAATCATCATAGGTATTGCAGCAATTATAGCCATTGTTTCCACAATTAAAGGAACGAATGAGCAGATAAAAGAGAATCTGATTGGCTCCGGAGACAATACGGTAAGAGTGGAGTTATATCAGGGCGAATGGACCTACGAGATGGAAGGAGAGGTGCCGGATGGAATCCCATCGGTATCAGAAGACACCTTAGACAGTATCAAAGAGATTGAGCATGCAGAATCCGTATCTGCTTATTATAAAAGACCGGATTATGGAGACACCTATTATAAGAACAATTCTCTGTCCGGTGGATATCTGTATGGTGTTGAGGACAACTACTTTAAGACCTGTGGATATGTGGTAACGCAGGGACGTGGATTTGATGAAAAAGACTATGAGAAACAGAGAAAGGTAGCACTTTTAGATACAGATTCTAAGGAGGCCCTCTTTCAGGGAGAAGATGCAGTGGGAAAATGCATCGAGATTAAAGGCGAACCATATACCGTAATCGGGATTGTGGAAAAGAGCAAAGCGTTTGAACCAGTCATTAATTCCATGGAAGATTATTACACTTATATGGAAGATGCAAGCGGTGCGGTCTATATTCCAAAGATTACATGGCCGATTATATACCGCTATGATGAACCGGAGAATGTAGTTGTAAAAGTAGAAAGCACAGACGATATGACATCTGTGGGAAAGAAAACAGCCGATATTTTAAATGCTACGCTGAGTGTTCAGGACGACACCATCAAGTATAAATCAGAAGACCTTTTAGAGCAGGCAAAAGAAATTCAGGAGTTAGGAGAATCCACAAACTCCATGTTAATCTGGATTGCGGGAATCTCTCTTTTAGTAGGCGGTATCGGTGTTATGAACATTATGCTGGTATCCGTAACAGAGCGTACGAGCGAGATTGGTCTGAAAAAAGCAATCGGAGCAAGAAAGTCTGTAATTTTAGGACAGTTCTTAACCGAGGCAGCCGTGCTTACGAGCTTAGGAGGTATCATTGGAGTTATTGTTGGTATTATTCTTGCACAGGTAATCTCTAAGGTAAGTGAAACACCGGTGGCAATCAGTATTCCGGCAGCCGTAGGTGCAGTGGTATTTTCTATGCTGATAGGAATTGTATTTGGAATGCTCCCATCTTATAAGGCGGCAAACTTAAATCCGATTGAAGCTTTACGGCATGAATAGAGATATAGAAA
>JBJELL010000030.1:0-4543 GCA_051879115.1 Lachnospiraceae bacterium | reverse complement strand
AATCAGCACCCATAGCGATCTGAGCAACATATACATAACCATAGCTCATTGCGATAGAAGCTAAGTCTTTCTTCTTCACTTCTTTACCGCCTGCTGCGAACTGTGCAATAGCACCTGTTGGTGTAGCCTTAGAGGACTGTCCACCTGTGTTAGAGTAAACCTCTGTATCGAATACCATGATGTTTACATCCTGTCCGCTTGCTAATACGTGGTCAACACCACCGAATCCGATGTCGTATGCCCAACCGTCACCACCGAAGATCCACTGAGATTTCTTAGCTAAGAAGTCTTTCTCTGCAAGGATATCGTTAGCAGCGTCACATCCGCAAGCTTCTAATGCAGCGATTAATTTATCTGTAGCAGCACCGTTTGTTACACCGCTGTTGAATGTATCTAACCATTCCTGTCCAGCAGCTTTTACATCAGCGTTTTTGCCTTCAGCTACTAATGCTTCTACTTTTGCCTGTAATTTAGCTCTAACTGCTTTGTGTCCTAATAACATACCGTAACCGAACTCAGCAGCATCTTCGAATAAGGAGTTAGACCATGCAGGACCCTGTCCTTTTTCGTTTACAGTGTATGGTGTAGAAGGTGAGGAGTTACCCCAGATAGAAGAACATCCTGTTGCATTTGCAATGTACATTCTATCACCGAATAACTGTGTGATTAATTTAGCGTAAGGTGTCTCTCCACATCCACCACAAGCTCCTGAGAACTCAAGTAATGGCTGTTTGAACTGAGAACCTTTTACAGTTGTCTCTTTGAATTTCTCAACAACTTCCGGTTTCTTAGCTACAGTTAAACCGAAGTCGAAGAATTCCTGCTCTCCAACGTTAGCTTCACAGTTCTGCATTGTGATAGCTTTCTCGCCCTTCATTCCAGGACATACGTTTACACAAGAACCACATCCTGTACAGTCAAGAGCTGATACAGTGATAGCAAATTTGTATCCCGGCATGCCGTTCATGTCTTTAACCTGCATTCCTTCTGGAGCTTTTGCAGCTTCTTCCTCTGTCATAGCGATTGGACGGATAACTGCGTGAGGACATACATAAGAACAAATGTTACACTGGATACAGTTAGCGGAATTCCATACTGGAACGTCTACTGCAACTCCACGTTTCTCGAATGCAGAAGCACCGGATGGAGTCTGTCCATGCTCGTACTCTTTTACTACAGAAACAGGAATCTTGTTACCTTCCTGAGCGTTTACAGGAATCTGAATGTTGTTAACGAAGTCTACAACGTCTTTTCTGTCACCTTCAGCAACCTGTGCAAAGCTTTCGTCTTTTGCATCTTTCCAGCTTGCAGGTACGTCAATCTTAACAACACCTGTTGCTCCGGCATCGATAGCATCGTAGTTCATCTGTACGATCTTATCACCTTTTTTGCCGTAAGTAGCTTTTGCAGCTGCCTTCATTAATTCGATAGCAGTTTCCTCTGGAATGATTTCTGCTAATTTGAAGAATGCAGACTGAAGTACTGTATTGATACGTCCGCCAAGTCCGATTTCTTTACCAATCTTGATACCGTCGATTGTGTAGAACTTGATGTCGTTTTCAGCGATAAATCTCTTAACCTGTCCTGGTAAGTGAGTCTCTAACTCTTCTGGTGTCCAAGAGCAGTTTAATAAGAATGTTCCACCCGGTACTAATTCCTGAGCCATGTTGTACTTACGGATGTAAGCAGGGTTATGACATGCTACGAAGTTAGCCTGTTTGATTAAGTAAGTAGATTTGATTGCTTTCTTACCAAAACGTAAGTGGGACATTGTAACACCACCGGATTTTTTGGAGTCATAGTCAAAATATGCCTGAGCATACATGTCTGTGTTGTCACCGATGATTTTGATGGAGTTCTTGTTAGCACCAACAGTACCGTCAGCACCAAGTCCCCAGAATTTACAGTTGATAGTTCCTTCCGGTGTTGTTACAGGATCCTCTGTTACTTCAAGAGAAAGGTTTGTAACATCATCGTAGATACCAATTGTAAATCTTTCTTTTTCTGTATTGTTGTATACAGCGATAATCTGTCCAGGTGTTGTATCTTTAGAACCTAAACCGTAACGTCCGCTTGTAATCTTGCAGGATTCGAATTTGCTTCCTCTTAAAGCTGCAACAACGTCTAAGTATAATGGCTCACCAAGAGAACCTGGCTCTTTTGTTCTGTCTAATACAGCGATTGTTTTTACTGTATCCGGAATTACTTCGATTAATGCTTCTTTGCAGAATGGTCTGTAAAGACGAACCTTAACAACTCCGACTTTCTCGCCTCTTGCCATTAAGTAATCGATAGTCTCATCGATAGTCTCACATACAGAACCCATAGCGATAATAACTTTTTCTGCATCAGCAGCTCCGTAGTAGTTGAATAATTTATAATCTGTACCAATCTTCTCGTTAACTTTGTCCATGTATTTCTGAACGATAGCTGGCATAGCATCGTATGTGGAGTTACATGACTCTCTTGTCTGGAAGAAGATGTCAGGGTTCTGAGCAGAACCTAACTGGCATGGATGATTTGGATTTAAAGCACCTTTTCTGAATGCTTCGATAGCGTCCATATCTACCATATCTTTTAAGTCTTCATAATCCCATGTTTCAATCTTCTGAATTTCGTGAGATGTACGGAATCCATCGAAGAAGTTGATGAAAGGAAGTTTTCCTTCTAATGCTGCACAGTGAGCAACCGGTGTTAAGTCCATTACTTCCTGTACGGATGATTCACAAAGCATTGCAACACCTGTCTGACGGCAAGCGTAAACGTCGGAGTGATCACCGAAGATATTTAAAGCATGAGTTGCTACACAACGAGCAGATACGTTGAATACACCCGGAAGTCCTTCACCTGCGATTTTGTAAAGGTTAGGAATCATAAGTAATAATCCCTGAGATGCTGTATAAGTTGTTGTTAAAGCACCTGCTGTTAAAGAACCGTGTACAGTACCAGCTGCACCTGCCTCAGACTGCATTTCAGTTACCTGTACTGTCTGTCCGAAGATGTTCTTTCTTCCCTGTGTTGCCCATTCGTCCGTAGCTTCTGCCATTACGGAAGATGGAGTGATCGGATAGATAGCTGCAACGTCTGTATATGCATATGATGCATGAGCTGCTGCATGGTTACCATCCATAGTTTTCATTGATCGTTTCATTATACTTTTCCTCCTATTTTTATGTATCCTATTAAGGCGATTGAAAAAGTAAAGAGCACTTTTCCCCTCCCAATCATTGGATGCTGTATAGAATTATAATTTGACAATGTTTTCACAATGTCTCTAATATAGTAATATAAAGAAAAATGGTCAAAAAATCAATAGTTTTCCCTGAATTAATGCAGATATTTTTGTTCAAAATCAAAAACACGAATCGGTTTGTCAAAAATGTAGCCCTGACCATAGCGGTAACCACATTCTAACAGGAAGTCTATCTGCTCCTGTTCCTCAATTCCTTCAAAGATAATTTCTTCATCTGCAAGTTTTACCATTTCTCCAATATGCATAACCAACTGCTTTCTCTTCTCAAAATTCTCCGTATTGATAAAACTTTTGTCAATCTTAACCACATCTACCGGAATATCAAAGAGAATATTCAAAGAAGAATAACCGGTTCCAAAATCATCAATGGCAATACGAAATCCCTTTCTTCTTAATTCTTCTAATACTTCCTGCAATTTATCCAATTCCTGTACTGCCACACTTTCCGTTATCTCTATTTCTAACTGGTTGTTCGGTACTCCATAGAGTTCCGTTATCTTACATACCTTCTTTACAAAATCAACACTCAAATCCCTAAAATGCTGACCCGAGAAGTTCGTGGAAATAACTAACGGTTCCTTTCCTGCGTCATTCCATTTTTTCAGGCAGCGTACTGCTTCTTCAAATATATAAAAATCAAGGTCATTGATATATCCTAATTTTTCTAAAACCGGAACGAACTCATTCGGGTTGTGATAACGTCCATCCAATCTACGCCATCTTGCCAGTGCCTCTGCACCGTAAACCTTCTTCTCCTCTAAAATAAATTTAGGTTGGAAATACACCTCAAATTCTTCGTTATTCAATGCCGGATAGAAACTTGCCGCTATAATCCGCTCTTTGTTCCTCTCCTCTTTCATCTCATCTGAATAAACCTTTAACCAGAATTCTTTGTCCTTTTTCGCTACTTTTCTTGCCAGATTCGCATTTTCGATGAATTCTTCCACATCATGGCTTTCCTTATCCCAAAAATACACTCCAATGGATTCGTAAAGGTTTCCACTCGGATATTTTTGTTTCACAAATTGACGGAACTTATGGTTTCTTACAATGATTTCTTCTACGCACTGATGCCTTGAGTTCATCTTTAACATGACTAAAAATAAATCCGCATAACGTCTGCATGCTAGTATTACCTTAGGAATGTCTTCAATAAAATCTGCTATTTTTCCTAATATCTGATCCCCCTCACTATATCCAAACTGCTCATTGATATAAGAAAATCCATTGATATCCACGCAGACAAATGCAAAGTTATCTTCTTTATCCGATGTACGCAAAATCCTTTCT
>JBJELL010000029.1:0-4556 GCA_051879115.1 Lachnospiraceae bacterium | reverse complement strand
ACCGCTTCTAAAAATCCTTCCGTACTTGCAGAACTGCTTCCGTGGTGTGCCACTTTATAGACATCTGCTTCAAGGGAAAATCCATTTTCCTGCATTTCTGCTTCCGATTCTTCTTCTGCATCCCCTGTAAACAAAAATCTTGTACCTCCATATTCTAACATAAGCGCTACGGAATAGTTATTGGCATTGTTTCCATAGTCATTTGAATTCGGGGCTAAAATAGTAAAGGATGCTTCTCCTAAAGCATATTCCGTACCCGGAACCGGATATGTAATTTTTTTATTTTTCTGCCGGATGACATCGATTAACTCTAGATATGTTTTTGTATCCTTTTCATAATCAGGCATTATGATGGTGTCAAAATCATATTTATAGGCAATGACATCCAGACCGCCGATATGGTCTGCATCAGGGTGAGTTCCAATGATATAGTCTAAGAATTCTACCCCCTGCTTTTTTAAATAGAGCTGGATAGTGGTACCTAAGTGGTTATTTCCTCCATCTATCAGCATGGCATGGGAACCGCATTTCACAAGAGTTGCATCCCCCTGCCCAACATCTATGTAGTGAACTTCCAGAGTGCCGTCGACGGAAGACTCTTTCGCAGATGAGGTTCCTTTTGTGCTTTGATTTATCTGACCGTATTCGACATTCTTTGTATTCTGAGTGGTATCTTTTGCCGCTTCCTGCGAGGTACATCCTATCAGCAGGAGACACAGGAGAAGAAGACAGCTAAACCACTTTTTCTTCTGCATTTTATTACTTCCTTTTTCTTTGATAATCAGAAGTTGATTATAAGCTATTCCGGAAAGAAAAGCAAGAAAGAGATATCTGATTTTGCTTTATTGTAATTCCTGCTTCTTTTCTTTGATTAAATTGTGTTTTCGGATTAGATTCCTCATATCCAATACCATGCACCTCAGTAATGCATAAAGCAACATATACATCAAAAGAAAAAGCATAAAACCATTCCATATAAACAATATAAAATTTACAATAGCACCCAGACGAATCCATATATGGGCACGAACTTGCTTTTTTAATTCTTTTTCACCTAAATCTATAAAGTAATTCCATTCTCTTTGTGTTGGGTCTGTGATTTCCCGAAGCTCTTTAGACAAAATTTTTTCTTCTTCTTTTCTTTCCCACCTCATAAATATACGAACTGCAACTGCGGTAACAAGCAGACCCATAAGACATATGATATATCTTTCTAATCCGGCTTTTCCCGCAATCCATTCGTTCAACATATTCACTTCTATATTAATAAATGGCAATATTAACAGGATTACATAGGGTGGTTTTTGGTCTGTGATTCCATTGTACCGGCTATAGAGCTTACCGTTTTCATAATTATAGTATGTAACATAGTTCTTTCCTTCTTTACATACTTCAAATACGGGGTATTTTTTCATTGTTTCTCCTCTTTGTATTATGCTAAGGCATTGCCAAGCCCTAAAATGTGTTTTTCTTTAATATCCAAAAGGTCCTATTTCCTGAACTGTCAATTTAGGATATGTAACCTGTACCATTTCTTTTTCATATATATTCTGATACTTTTCCTCTTCCTCATCTACATATCCTTCAAAGAAAACCTCTTCTATATCTTCTTTATTAAAGAAAAATGTCTGGTTTCCGTTCTGCCCGATTGGATGCAGACATCCAGCATAGTCAAAATAGCCAATTGTTCCCTTATTGTTATATAAAGGCACACGACTGATGATCATTAGTTTCTTTTCTCCCTCTTTTAATTGAACAATACTTCCCAGTGGTAATATATTCATGTTTCCTATTTCCTTCCTTTAATTAATTTGTATTTCCGAAAAGGGTTTCTTACAACCCAAAATGCATATAAGATAAGATAAAATATAAAATATGTTATAAGAAAAACGATAGAATTACTCCATATAAATAATATGACACTTACGGCAACGGCTAACGCCAACCATATGTAAAGACGAATCTGTTTTGGAAATTGTTTTTTTCCTAAATCCAAAAAATAATTCCATTCCTCCTGCGTCGGTTCTTTGATTTCCTGAAAGGCTCTTCTAAGATATTCCTTTGATTTCTGTATTTCCCTTTTTATAAACAAGTGAATTATCGTTGTTGTAGCAATCAACATAAGAACACATATAATATATCTTTCCAAAACTCCATTTCCCATAATCCATTTACCCAGCATTTTTACTCCCATATTAATGAATGGCATAATAAGTAATATTCTATAATCCGATTCTTCTTTTACCTGACTGTTGTACCAGCTATAGAGTTTGTGATTCTCATAGTTATAATATATAATATAATTAGTTTCTTCTTTACATACTTCAACAATAGGACATTCTTTCATGTTTCTTCTTACTATATATTAACCAAATACACTTCCTAATCCTTGAAACGTATCTTCTATAGCATTTCCTGCCTTTCCAAACAAATTCTTTACACCTTTTGTAATTTCTTCCCGGTGATCATAAACATAATCAAATACTACTGCACCTACTGCTCCAACAACGGCTCCTGCCGCTACGACTCCGGCTGGTGATGAAATTGCGAGCATTGTTGCTATCTCTGCTCCTACCGCCGCACTTCCCATTCCGATCACGGTATGCGCCCCTGCTTTTAGCGCCGCATCTTTCTTATTTTCTCCTGAATTGACCTGAAGGGCATAATCTATCGCTGTTCCAATTATCGGTACTCCATATTTTGCACCTCCGCGAATTACACTTGCTAACCAGGACGGTGCTTCCGTCATAAGTGAATTCCCACCGCCAACCAGAGCTGCCATTAATCCTCTATCCATGAAAAATGTAGTATTTTCTCTAATCCATCCGACTAATGCATTTGCAATTCCTTCCGCTGTCTTATCCTGAATTATTCCCATAAGTGCATTTCTTGCTACTGCCCAGGAAAATGCACTTAATCCATGTATTGCCGATACCAGCATTTTATATACTTCTTTCTTGATTATACCATTCTCATACGCCTTTTCAATATCCTCCAAAATATTCTCTACATCTGCTTTTGCCTCTGCCCATGCCTTTTTAGACAATTTTTCAGAAGTTAGCTGCTTTTCTGTCTCTTCATAGATTTTTACAATACGGTTAAGCTGGGATGATAGCTGGAGCATACTTTTTTCCTGATTTTCCAATTCAGATACAATCTTTTTTATTCTTTGGCTGATACACTGAAAATCCCCTCCAAAATCTTTCACTATATCTGATGAACTCTCCATCCTGTCTCTTATCTTTTTTAACTCCGAAACCAGTCCCTCTTCCTGTTCAATCCGGTTCTTTGTTTTTGAAACATTAATACTGAACTCTGCCATCTTATCTCTCCTTATGGAATCTTTCACATCTGTTTTCTCACATTTAGATTATAAATCGTTTTCCTTTTTTAAGGAGTTTTTTACCCTAAACAGCACGAAAATATGCCTAGATGACTTGTCAAATACAATTCTTATTCAATCATTTTTTATGGCATCCTCTAAAAAAACAAAGTACCTGACACACTCTGTGCCAGGTACTTTATTTTTCATCTATCGCTGACTTTACATAAACTCTGCACTTGAAGAAGCAGCAATCTTACCATCATCAGACCGATAAACTTTTGCAGTCATAAAATACATATTTCTTCCTGTCTTTTCCGCTGTTGCTTGTACGACAACATCACTTGTTGGAGGAATCCCACGCATATACTCCATTCCCAGATGAACAGTCACACAAGAAGCTGAGCCTTTGATATAACGGACAAGAATCCCCATCGTAAGATCACAAATGGATGCTATCATTCCACCATGCATATTTCCACCGGTGTTTAACATCCATGGTTTTATATGGAAGCGAAATGTCAGCATCTTCTTTTCCCAGCTACAGGAAACAAATTCAGGTTCAAGACTGTCATTAAGGGACATCATCTTGTGTACAGACGGCTTTGTCGCCTCAATGTATGTATGTTCCATGTGTTCCTGCGTACGATAGGCCGGATCAATCCGAATGATATCTTCCTCAAATACTTCATAACGCATAGCAAGTGCTCCTCCTTTATAGTTTTAAGAATATACTGTCAATTTTTATAAAAGCCTTCTGCTTCTGCTACAGCCAACACATGTCCTTTCATAGCATGAAGAAGTTCATTAAGATAAAAGCCTTCTGCCAAATCAAGTTCTGTGTCGAGTGCATATACCCGCAATGTATAGATATGCGGAGCATCCGGGGGTGTCATCCCTCCGTATCCTGTCGAACCATCTTTTCCATACGTTGCAAGCCAGCTATTAATCCCTTGCACATAATCAGCATGTATACTGTCGTTCTCAGGCACATCTGTCTTTTTGATATTCGCTGCAATCCAGTGAATCCAGGTAAATCCGCAGACAGGAACGGCATCTGCATCATCAAGAACAAGTGCGTAACTTTTTGTTCCTTCCGGAGCATCCTCAATTTTAAAAGGGATTGAAATGCTAGGAACACCATAGGCATTCTTTTCTGTGCCATGCTTTCCAAAACGGGCAGGAATTTCCCCTCCGTTCATTACTTCACTAATAATTTTCATAAATTTCTCCT
>JBJELL010000028.1:0-4594 GCA_051879115.1 Lachnospiraceae bacterium | reverse complement strand
GTAGCCCAAAGTGTGGGAATGGATTACGTGGAACCATTTACTTTTAACGGAATCAGATGTCTTTTAGGTGGAGTGGTTTTGATGCCCTGTATATATTTTTTTGACCGATTCAAAAGTCAGAAAGAAAAGGAAGAAATACAACAAAACAGGAAGAGTCTCTGGTTTGCAGGTATTATCTGTGGAATCATTCTATTTGTTGCAACGAATGCTCAGCAGATTGGTTTGCAGTATACTTCTGCGGGAAAAGCAGGATTCATTACTGCCTTATATATCGTAATTGTGCCAATTATGGGACTTTTTTTAAAGAAAAAATGTGGATGGAATGTATGGGTAAGCGTATTTATCGCATTAGCAGGCTTCTATCTTTTGAGTATTAATGAGGGATTTTCCTTAGAAAAAGGCGATTTTTATGTGCTAATCTGTGCTCTGGTGTTTCCTTTCCATATTTGGGTGGTCAATCATTATGCTCCAATTGTGGATGGTGTGAGGTTGTCCTGCCTTCAGTTCCTGGTGTGTGGAACTTTATCTGTGATTTGTATGTTTTTGTTTGAGACACCAAAGATAGATGCAATATTCAGTGCATGGGCACCGATACTATATGCAGGAATCCTATCCTGTGCAGTGGCGTATACCTTGCAGATAATTGGACAGAGGGATTTTAACCCAACGATAGCATCCTTGCTTATGAGTTTTGAATCCGTTTTTTCAGTACTTGCGGGATGGATTATTTTAGGAGAGGCATTAAGCCGCAGGGAAATGATTGGATGTGTATTGATTTTTGCAGGAGTTATTTTAGCACAAATACCTTTCGGAGAGAAAAAACAAATTTCTATACAAGAGCAGGAAAATATGGTATAATATCGACTAGTATGAAAGCAGACCGATGGAGAAAGGAGTAACTATGTTAGAGGGAAATGGAATCCTGATTTTCATGGGATTAATTATTTTATTAGTAGTTATCGTTGCGGTAATTGCAGTAGTAGCTTCTGTTGCAGGAACAGCAGCAGCGATTGTAGATGAGGAAGAGGAAGAAGAATAGGTAATCATATAACAAAAATGCAGGTAGGTTATCTCAAAAAGGAGAAAACCTATCTGCATTTTTTTGCTTTCGCACAAATCAATAAGTAATACTGAGCTTGTCAAAAAGAGTCTTTAAAGAATCCACTTCTAAGACGAGAATCATACTGCTCTTTACTTCCGTACCACCAATGGTTAATTTTTCATCGATAAAAAGAGCCTGTTTTCCAATAGAGGAAAAGTTTGAAGCTGGAATCTTCAAAATATTATCAATGGTATCGGTATAGTCTGTAGGTGGAGAAATGTTAATAAATAGTCCTGTCATGGAAGCAAGGGAATTAACATAAGCCGCAGTTGTAATATTGCTGGCCTCTCTTAACACAGACATATCCATCTCCACAATATCATCAATGCTCTTAAGATCCTTTGGATAGAAAGTATTTACCAATTTTTGAACGAAGTTAAGCTGCATGACCTGAAGCATCATTCCTCGCACATCGCCTTCTAAAACCACACCCATACCAACAGCGACAGTATCTTTATCGCCCAGGTAATCAGATACTTCAGAAAAATCGATTAGGCGAATTGTGGGCACTTCAATATCTACAACTGTATTTACAAGAGTTGCAAGCGCAGTGGCTGCATTTCCGGAACCAATGTTACCAATTTCTGTAAGAACATCCAAATGCATAGCATTTAGATCATTTAATGATTGAATGGCCATGTAGTTGTCCTCCTTATGTATAATATCTAGTACTATTATACCATGTCAGTGGTAAAGGTGGTATAAAATTTGAAAAATATTTGAAAAAAATAAAAAGAACTTGTCAGATTTTGCAAATTAAAATAGAATAGAGAAAATGGAAAAATAGACTATAGGAGGATAATGTGTTGTCAAAGTTCAGTGTAAAAAAACCATATACGGTAATTGTGGCAATTGTATTAGTGATTATCTTAGGAATTGTTTCGCTGTCTAAGATGAGTACTGATTTACTGCCTAATATGAATATGCCGTATGCTATTGTAATGACATCTTACGTGGGAGCAAGTCCCGAACAGGTGGAAAAGAATGTAACCGAACCCATTGAGGGAGCAATGGCAACAACTTCAAATATTAAAAATGTAAGTTCTGTATCAGCAGAGAATTATTCTTTGGTAATATTGGAGTTTGAACAGACCGCGAACATGGATTCCATCACGGTTGAAATGCGTGAGAGTTTAGATCAGATAAGCAGCTCCTGGTCAGATGAAATTGGAAATCCGATTATTATGAAGATTAATCCGGATATGATGCCGATTATGATTGCCGCCATTGATGTGGAGGGAATGGATACGCTAGAATTAAGTGATTATGCTGAAGAACAGATTATACCGGAATTAGAAAGTGTTGAAGGTGTGGCATCCGTAAGTTCCGTTGGTGCAGCGGAAGAATCCGTACAAGTAGAGTTGAATCAGAAAAAAATAGATGCTATCAATGAGAAGATTGTCACATCCTTAGATGAAAAATTTGCAGATGCACAGGGACAGATGGATTCTGCAAAAGGACAGATTGCAAGTGGAAAACAGGAGTTAGAGAATGGAAAAAATGAACTGACCGGGCAGATAGGTGATGCAAAAACTGAGCTCAACAATAAAAAACTCGAAGTTTTTCAGACAGAAAATGATTTAAAACAGAAGTTAGAAGAAGCTGAATCTGCTAAGACAGATTTAGTAGAGGGAATTGAAAAGATGCAAAAGGAGCAGGAATCTCTGACGACTTTGCAGACGAGTTACACTTCCCTTTCTGCCCTAGCACAGGTAAAGGATAGCTTAGATGATACCAACTTCCAGGTACAGGCAGGCATGACAAAAGAAGAGTTTGAGCAGCAATATGAGACTCTAAAGGAAAGCTATGATGCAATCA
This sequence comes from Lachnospiraceae bacterium, assembly GCA_051879115.1. GTDB lineage: Bacteria > Bacillota > Clostridia > Lachnospirales > Lachnospiraceae > Maccoyibacter. The sequence goes on along the minus strand of JBJELL010000028.1, from coordinate 1,674 downwards.
AAACATCCTTAGGTTTAGAAAGCAGTGCCACGGATGAAGAGGTAAATCAGGCATATTCATCAAAACTTACCGAGATGCAGAAAAATCTGACCTCTTTAAATGCATCCATTAAGATGTTAAATACTGCATTAGAAAATGTAAATGCAGGAAAAAATTCAATCGATGAAGCTCTTGCAACTTTAAATGCAAGTGAGGTAGCAGGAATTGTGGAAATGGCGGGAGCTTCCGCAAGCCTTGCCAGTGGAGAAGCACAGCTTGAGCAAAAACAAGAAGAGTTCGATTCCACGAAAGAAACGGCCTACGATGAAGCCGATATGGATAATATCCTGACAATGGAGACTTTAATGGGTATTTTGACGGCACAGAACTTTTCCATGCCGGCAGGATATATTACGGAAAATGGCGAAAAATATTTAGTACGTGTTGGAGATGCCATTGACAGTGTGGAGGATTTAGAGAATCTTGTTTTAATGGATTTAGGCATGGATGGAGTGGATACCATCAAATTGTCGGACGTAGCAGATGTTTCAGTCACCAATGATTCTGATGAATCCTATGCGAAAATTAACGGAAATCCTGGAATTGTCCTAACTTTGGAAAAACAGACCGGATATTCCACAGGAGACGTGACAGACCGGGTTTATGATAAATTTGATAAGTTAGAAAAAGCAAATAAGAATCTGAACACAACCGTACTTATGGATCAGGGAATCTATATTGATATGATTGTAGATTCCGTATTCAGCAATATGATTATGGGAGCAATTCTGGCGGTAATTATCCTGATTTTCTTCTTAAAAGACATACGTCCGACCTTGGTAATTGCATGTTCCATACCGGTTTCGGTTATTTTTGCTGTAGTACTGATGTATTTCAGCGGGGTAACCTTGAACATGATTTCTCTGTCGGGACTGGCACTTGGAATTGGAATGCTAGTGGATAACTCCATTGTAGTCATTGAAAATATTTACCGAATGCGCGGTGAGGGTGCTTCTGCGAAAAAAGCTGCGATAGAGGGAGCAAAACAGGTAACAGGAGCGATTACGGCATCGACTCTTACAACGGTCAGCGTATTCGTACCAATTATTTTTACGGAAGGAATTACAAGACAGCTTTTCGTAGATATGGGATTGACCATAGCTTATGCCCTGTTGGCAAGTCTTCTGATTGCTTTGACTTTTGTGCCGATGATGTCATCAAAAGTATTGTCAAAGACGAAAGAGATTCAGCATCCATGGTTAGAAAAGGTGCAGGAAAAGTACGGACAGTTGTTAGAGAAAATATTAAAATGGAAAGTTGTTGTAATTGCAGTTATGGTGGTATTGTTAATCGTAAGTGCAAAAGCATCACTGTCCCGTGGAACGGCGTTCATGCCGGAAATGGAGAGTACACAGATGTCGGTTATGGTAGAACCGAAAAAGGGAGCAACCAAAGAAGAGACCTATGCATTAGCAGATGAGATATCAGAAAAAATCCGTACCATAGAAGATATTGATACGGTGGGGGCTATGACAGGCGGTGAAGGTTCTACCATGTCCTTTATGGGAGGCGGAGACAATAATGAGATTAGTATGTATATCATTTTAAAAGAAGATAAAGAACTTACCAATAAACAGGTTGCGAAAAAAATAAGAGAACTTACCAAAGACATGGATTGTGAGGTAACAGTCAGTG
>JBJELL010000027.1:0-4617 GCA_051879115.1 Lachnospiraceae bacterium | reverse complement strand
TTTTATAAGGACTTTGTGAATGCATCTGCTTAGAAAGACTAGAAAGTTGGTACGCTGTCTTCATTAGACGGACTTCTTACGAAAATCATGTCGAATCTGAAAAGACACACAATTTGATAACAAACATCTGCTCCCTAAATTTTACGCATGGTGTTAAAAGTCATACCAATATTATCCAAAAAATCCATGATTTATTTCAAAAATAACCAATCTTCCGGTAACTGATTCTATCAGTAGCAAAATGATGAGTGCGGCAATCCCATGTTACGGGCTATGGCTGAACGGTTATTTTATTTTGTAAGAATTTCTTCTACACGGTTGCGATACCGTCCGCCCCGTGATAAAATGAAATTGGCTTAGTCTGCCAAAAAGCAAGGGCGAAAGTGAGGAAATTATATGACACTTTTTATAAAAAACGGACATGTATTAGACCCGGCAACGGGAACAGACGAAGAGATAGATATACTTATTGAGGATGGAATCATATCCAAAAGAGGAAAAAAACTAAAATGTGAAGCAGACCGTATCGTAGATGCCAAAGGCTGTTACGTTATGCCGGGATTTATAGATTTGCATGTGCATTTAAGAGACCCGGGACTAGAAGAAAAAGAAACGGTAGAGACCGGGGTAAAAGCAGCCGCAAGAGGAGGTTACACTACAATTCTTGCCATGCCAAATACAAAGCCGGTTGTAGACAATGCGGATGTAGTTGATTACGTACAGAATAAAGGAAAAAATCTCGGAATGACCCATGTGTTACAGGTTGGAGCTGTAACCAAAGGGCAAAAGGGAGAAGAATTATCGGATATCCGGGGAATGGCAGAAGCAGGAAGTCCTGCTATCAGCGAAGACGGAAAATCTGTGATGAATGCAAATCTTTACAGAGAAGCGATGAAGATTGCAGCAGAATGTAAGATGCCGGTATTAGCACACTGTGAGGACATAAACTTAGTCAATGGCGGTGTAGTCAATGCCGATGAGATAACAAAGAAACAGGGACTTAAGGGAATTACCAACTCTGTAGAAGATGTCATCATTGCAAGAGATATCATTCTTGCAAAAGAGACAGGAGCAAGACTCCACCTTTGTCACTGTTCTACAAAAGACAGTGTTAAGATGGTAAAGCAGGCAAAAGGAGAAGGAATTCTAGTAACCGCAGAGGTTTGTCCGCATCATTTTACACTTACGACAGAGGATTTAGTAGCAGAAGATGCTAATTATAAGATGAATCCACCTCTTAGAACCAAGGAAGATGTAGAGGCACTGCGTCAGGGGTTGAAAGAAAATATCATGGATGTCATTGCCACCGACCATGCACCTCATACCAGATTGGAGAAAAAACAACCGATAGAAAAAGCACCATTTGGAATTGTAGGTCTTGAGACGGCAGCAGCACTGACTTATACTGAGTTGGTGAAAAAAGACTATCTGACACCGATGCAGATGGCAGAGAAGATGAGTTATAATCCGGCACAGGTAATCGGAAGTGACAGGGGAAGTCTAGAAAAAGGCAAACCGGCAGATATTGTAATCTTTGACCCGGAAAAGACCTATCAGATAGATGCATCCAAATTTGCATCTAAGGGAAAGAACACACCATTTGACGGGCGTACCGTAACAGGAGAAGTGAGAATGACCATCTGTGATGGTAAAATCATATATGAAAATGAAGTGACAGGAGAAGCAAAATGATTAACAAATTAGTAGACAAGATTCAGAAGACAAAGGCACCAATCGTAGTGGGCTTAGACCCGATGTTGAACTATGTACCGGAGCATATTAAGAAAAAGTCTTTTGCTGAATTCGGCGAGACCTTAGAAGGAGCAGCAGATGCAATCTGGCAGTTTAACAAAGAAATTGTAGATGCAACCTGTGATTTAATTCCGGCAGTAAAACCGCAGATTGCCATGTACGAGCAGTTTGGAATTGAAGGATTGAAGGCATTCCAGAAAACAGTAGATTACTGTCACGAAAAAGATTTAGTTGTCATTGGAGATGTAAAAAGAGGAGATATCGGTTCTACTTCCGCAGCCTATGCTACAGGACATTTAGGAAAAGTACAGGTGGGAAGCAAGACATATTCTGCCTTTAATGAAGATTTTGCAACGGTGAATCCTTATCTTGGAACAGATGGAATCAAGCCGTTTGTAGATGTATGTAAGGAAGAAAATAAAGGTCTGTTTATCTTAGTAAAGACATCGAATCCATCCAGTGGTGAGTTTCAGGACCGCATGATTGATGGAAGACCGCTCTATGAGTGGGTTGGTGAAAAAGTTGCTGAGTGGGGTGCAGACCACATGGGAGACAGTTACAGTTATATCGGAGCAGTAGTGGGGGCTACTTATCCAGAGATGGGCAAGATTCTTAGAAAAGTAATGCCAAAGAGCTACATCTTAGTACCGGGTTACGGTGCACAGGGTGGTAAAGGAGCCGATTTGGTTCACTTTTTCAATGAGGACGGCTTAGGAGCGATTGTCAATTCTTCCAGAGGCATCATAGCAGCATATAAACAGGAGGCATATGCAAAATTCGGAGCAGAGAATTTTGCGGAGGCATCCAGAGCGGCAGTCATTGATATGGTAGAAGATATCAATGGAGCGCTGAATCAGGCAAAGTAGATAGGAGAAGGACATGGCAGAGAAGAGCAGGGAGAGCGCAATCATCATCCGCCAGGAAGAGATTGCAGATGACATTTACAGCATGTGGCTAAAGACTGACGAGATAGCAAAAAATGCGAAGGCAGGACAGTTTGTTTCTGTATACAGTCAGGACGGAAGCCGGATTCTTCCACGGCCAATCAGTATTTGTGAGATTGACAAAAAAGACGGAGCAATCCGGATTGTGTATCGTGTAGCAGGAAAGGGAACCGAAGAATTTTCCCATTTAACTGCGGGAAAAATCATTGATATTATGGGACCGTTAGGGAATGGTTTTCCGAAGAAGACAAAGAAGGCATTCTTAATTGGAGGCGGTATCGGGATTCCACCAATGTTACAGTTAGCAAAGGAATTAGACTGTGAAAAACAGATGATTTTAGGATATAAAGATGAGCTGTTTTTAACAGAGGAATTTGAAAAATTAGGAGAGGTCTATATTGCAACGGAAGACGGCAGTATGGGTACAAAGGGAACCGTTTTAGATGCTATCCGTGTCAACGAACTAGAGGCAGATATCATCTATGCCTGCGGTCCGAAGCCAATGCTTAAGGCACTGAAAGAATATGCTAAGGAAAAGAAGATGGAATGTTGGATTTCCATGGAGGAGAGAATGGCATGCGGTATCGGAGCCTGTCTTGCCTGTGTCTGTCAGTCCACGCACAAAGACGGACATACCAATGTGCATAACAAACGTATCTGTAAAGAAGGTCCGGTATTCTTAGCTGAGGAGGTGGAGCTGTAATGAATCTGAAAGTAGACTTAGCAGGAGTAACTCTGAAAAATCCGATTATGACAGCTTCGGGAACCTTTGGTTCCGGTACGGAATATTCGGAATTTATTGATTTAGACCAGCTTGGTGCAGTGGTGACAAAGGGAGTTGCCAATATTCCATGGGAAGGCAATCCGACACCGCGTGTGGCAGAGGTTTATGGTGGGATGCTCAATGCAATCGGATTACAGAATCCGGGAATTGATTTGTTCATAGAAAGAGACATTCCATTTTTGAAAAAATATGATACAAAGATTATTGTCAATGTCTGTGGAAAGACAACTGAGGATTACTGCGAGGTTGTGGAAAGACTTGCAGACCAGCCCATTGACATGATGGAGATTAATATTTCCTGTCCAAACGTAAAAGAGGGGGGAATTGCTTTTGGTCAGGATCCGAAAGCAGTAGAAGCCATCACAAAAGAAATTAAAAAATATGCAAAGCAGCCGGTTATTATGAAGTTAAGTCCAAATGTAACGGATATTGGAGAAATGGCAAGAGCAGCCGAAGCAGGCGGAGCGGATGTAATTTCCCTAATCAATACACTGACCGGAATGAAGATTAACATTCACAACCGCAGATTTGCACTGGCAAATAAGACGGGAGGAATGTCCGGGCCTGCCATTCATCCGATTGCAGTGCGTATGGTCTATCAGGCAGCACAGGCAGTCAAACTTCCGATTATCGGGATGGGAGGTATCTCTACCGCAGAGGATGCCATTGAAATGATGCTTGCAGGGGCAACAGCAGTTTCTGTGGGAACCGCTAACTTCAATAACCCAACAGCTACGATAGATATCTTAGACGGAATCAAGAGCTATATGGCAGAATATGAAGTTTCAGATATCAATGAGCTGATTGGAGCAGTAAGAGAAGCACATGAATAATTCTTATCGTTTTTTTGAAAATCGGGACTGTGAATATTTTCCATGTCATAAGGGTTTAGAAGAGTTCAACTGTCTGTTTTGTTACTGTCCCATGTATGCAAAGGAAAAATGTCCGGGAAATCCGGCATATTTTGAAAAAAATGGGAAGAGAATAAAGAACTGTATGGATTGTATCTTTCCGCATCAACCGGAAAATTATGATGTGATGATGCAGATTTTAAAATCGGAATGAGACAGGACAATAGGTACCAGCACTGAAAGGTAAAAATAATTCGCACTAAATCATTTGAAATTAGTGAGGTTT
>JBJELL010000026.1:0-4617 GCA_051879115.1 Lachnospiraceae bacterium | reverse complement strand
CCATTTCCAAGTGCCGGATCCGGCTCCTGGTCTTCTATGATATCGAGATTTAATCCCATCTCATCTAACGCTTCTTTTACTTCCTTGTAACATTTTAAATTAATCAGGTTATTTCCAAGGGCACGACCCATTAAGAATTCCATAGACATGTAGTAAACCATTTTCGGATCCTGCTTGTCATAGGCTCTCTGTGTCGCAAGCCACTGGTCAATAATGATATCTTTTACGGAAAAAGATACCGCCTGGAAAATTTCCTGCTGAGAGGCTTCTTTTATCGTCTTGCGGTACAGATTTTTCACATTGTCCTGTACGTCTTTGATAAATTCCTCTTTGTTAAAAAGTTCATTTTTCATGTGCAAACTCCTCCTTGATCTGCTTATGGTATGTTGAAAAAAAGGGGAGCACGCCGTCTGGCATAACCCCTCTTTTTTGTTTTTAGCTATTTTTCTGAACACTTAAAAGAACAGTCTCTCCATTGATTTTCCATTCTTTCTGATATCCGTCCAGTTTTCCTTCCATAATTTCATCGGCAAGTACCACACTCTTAATGTTCTCGCCGTATTTCTCAAGAATTCCGCCTACTTTTTCAGAGCCACTGTAAGCCACTTTAATTCTGTCTGTTACTTCAAAGTCTGCTTCTTTTCTCATCGTCTGTAATTTACTGATGATTTCACGCTCCATACCTTCTTCAATCAGTTCTTCCGTAAGGTTGGTGTCTAATACAACGGTTATGCCGCCGTCGCTGTCAGATACATAGCCTTCCATCTGCGCCATGTTAATCAGTAAATCCTCTTCACATAATACAACGTCATCGCTGATATTGTCAAGTTTCAAGGCACCTTCAGACTTAAGCTGTGCCATAGCCGCATTGCCATCTAAGGAAGCTAAGGTCTCCTGAATCTGCTTTAAGTATTTTCCATACTTTGGTCCTACGGTACGAAGCTGCGGTTTGAAGGTATAGCTGGTAAATGCACTGACATCTTCTGTGAATTCTACTTTTTTCACATTCAGCTCATCTTCAATAATCTCGGTAAAGAAATCAGAAAGTGCAAAATCGGCTTTTACATACATGGTTCCTATTGGCTGTTTTGTCTTGATATTTGCACTGTTTCTGCAGGCACGGCCGATTACAACAATTTTTAGTACCTCGTCCATATTTGCCTCTAATTCCTTATCGATGAACTTCTCGTCTGCTACCGGGAAGTCACACAGATGAATACTTTCCGGTGCGTCTTTATCCAGATTGCGAACCAGATTCTGATAAATGTCTTCTGTCATAAATGGAATCATCGGTGCCGCGGTCTTAGCAACGGTTACCAGGGCAGTATAGAGTGTCATGTATGCATTAATCTTATCCTGCTCCATTCCTTTTGCCCAGAAACGGTCACGGCTTCTTCTTACATACCAGTTACTCATCTCATCCACAAAGGAATCTAATGCTCTTGCAGCTTCCGGGATACGATAGTTGCCAAGGTTTTCATCTACGGTCTTTACTAAGGTATTCAGTTTGGACAGTAACCATTTATCCATTACCGGTAATTTATCATAATCCAGTTCATATTTAGTTGCATCGAACTGGTCAATCTCTGCGTAAAGCACATAGAATGCATAAGTATTCCACAAAGTTGACATAAACTTACGCTGTCCTTCCTGTACTGCTTTTCCGTGGAAACGGTTTGGCAACCAAGGTGCAGAGTTGATATAGAAATACCAGCGGATAGCGTCTGCTCCGTACTGTTCTAATGCCTCAAACGGGTCTACTGCATTTCCTTTGGACTTACTCATCTTCTGTCCATTCTCATCCTGCACGTGTCCAAGGACAATAACGTTTTCATACGGTGCCTTATTAAACAATAAGGTGGATTCTGCCATTAAGGAATAGAACCATCCTCTTGTCTGGTCTACCGCTTCGGAAATAAACTGTGCCGGGAACTGCTGCTCGAATAATTCTTTATTCTCAAATGGGTAGTGGTGCTGTGCAAATGGCATTGCTCCTGAGTCAAACCAGCAGTCGATAACCTCCGGTACACGGTGCATTTCTTTTCCACACTCAGGACATGCAAAGGTTACCTCGTCGATATATGGTCTGTGAAGTTCTACTTTTGCCGCATCCGGGTTGCCGCTCTTTTCAGCTAACTCTGCACGGCTTCCGATACACTCCTGATGTCCACACTCACATTCCCAAACGTTTAATGGTGTACCCCAGTAACGGTTACGGGAGATACCCCAGTCCTGAATATTTTCCAGCCAGTCACCGAAACGTCCCTTTCCAATGCTCTCCGGAATCCAATTCACGGTGTTGTTGTTGCGTACCAGGTCGTCTTTTACCGCTGTCATCTTGATAAACCAGGACTCACGTGCATAGTAAATCAATGGTGTGTCGCATCTCCAGCAGTGAGGATAGCTGTGCTCGAACTTCGGTGCATCGAATAACAGATTCTTTTCCTCTAAATCTTTTAATACCATTGGGTCTGCTTTTTTACAAAATACTCCGGCATAGGAAGTCTCTTCTGTCATCTCACCTTTTCCGTTTACAAGCTGTACGAATGGAAGGTCGTATTTACGTCCAACCTGTGCATCGTCTTCACCGAATGCAGGTGCGATATGAACCACTCCTGTACCATCACCCATGGTTACATAGGTATCACAGGTTACATAGTGAGCTTTCTTACGCTGTTTTGCAATGATATCATTTGCAAAGTCAAATAACGGCTCATACTCTTTGTACTCTAAATCAGAACCTTTGTAGGTCTCTAAAATCTCATATGCCTTTACACCGTTTTCTTCGTCCGCTAACTTGCCAAGTACGGAATCTAAAAGTGCCTCTGCCATGTAATAGGTAAATCCGTCTGCTGCCTTTACTTTTACATAGGATTCGTTTGGATTTACACAAAGTGCCACGTTTGAAGGCAGCGTCCACGGTGTTGTTGTCCATGCCAGAATGTAAGCATCCTCATCCTTTACCTTAAATCTTGCGATTGCGGAACGCTCCTTGACATCTTTATATCCCTGCGCTACCTCATGAGAAGATAACGGAGTTCCACAACGTGGGCAGTAAGGAACAATCTTAAATCCCTTGTATAATAATTTTTTATCCCAAATCTGCTTTAATGCCCACCACTCGGATTCAATAAAGTTATCATCATAGGTTACATATGGGTCATCCATATCTGCCCAGAAACCAACCGTACCGGAGAAATCCTCCCACATACCTTTGTATTTCCAGACACTTTCCTTACACTTCTGAATAAATGGGTCCAAACCATATTCTTCAATCTGTTCTTTCCCATCCAAACCTAAGAGCTTCTCTACCTCTAATTCCACCGGAAGTCCGTGGGTATCCCATCCGGCTTTACGTGGAACCATCTTTCCTTTCATGGTCTGATATCTTGGAATCATATCCTTGATAACACGGGTTAAAACGTGTCCGATATGCGGTTTTCCATTAGCAGTTGGCGGTCCATCGTAGAAGGTATAGGTCTCGCCTTCTTTGCGGTTCTCCATACTCTTTTTAAAAATGTCATTTTCACGCCAGAATTTTTCTGTTTCTTTTTCTCGTTCAACGAAATTCATATTCGTGGATACTTTGTTGTACATGTTTATTCCTCCTGAAAATTGTTCTTAAAAGTTTATTGGTGGTGTTTTATTACCAGCAGATTTCTCCTAAGTGTACGTGACTATTGCGGATATAAGATTTTCTAAATGCTCTGTATTTTTATATTGGTAATAGACGCAACCGCCTCATACTCGCCATCCATGGCTCGGATGAGTCTTCCCCAGACATCCTGTCTGTGGATTGCTGACTTTGCCAGAACATTAAGAAAATCTAATATCCTCCATAATGTCTCGCAACCTTAGGAGAAATCTGCTTCGTAAAAAATCTTCACAAAAACTCCTGCAACTTTGTGTTTGCGTTATAAATTTAGGTTATGAGATTTTTGGGGAGTTAGAAAGCTGTAATCGTGTCTGCAAAATATCGGTCAGCCGGGTTATGCATTGGCTTTGGACATTAGATTTTCTTAGGGTTCTGTTCTACTCCCAGCAATTTTTAGACAGGACGTCTAAAAAAGGCTCATCCGAGCCACGGATGGCGAGTATGAGTCAGTTGCGTCCGTTGCCAATCTTCTACTCCAGAACACTTAGAAAATCTTATGTGCAAACCACGCATGCACCCAGCCGACCGATATTTTGCAGACACTTCATAGCCCTTCTCTGCTAAGCAAAAAAAGCCCGCGTCCTGTAAAAGGACACGAGCATTATATCTGTGTTACCACCTATTACAACGTACTTAGAGTCTCCCTCTGCATACATGGCTTTTGTAACGTAAAAGCATACGTCAGCACCTACTTCTTTATAAAAGCATCACATATTGTATCTTTTTCAAAGGTTCAGGCTGCAACTTAGAAGTGATATTCGAGATAAGGGCTAATCGTACCGGTTCCCACCTGCTCCGGCTCTCTGTTACTTTGACCAATATCCTACTGTCTTCGTCATCGTCTTTTTTTATTCTATAGCATTATAAAACCGGAAAGGCAGTTTGTCAAGATTTTCCCTTACGGCAATAGAATTTCTTCCTTGTAAAAATTAGAGAATGTGCTATAATTTTCTAATTAGAAA
>JBJELL010000025.1:0-4641 GCA_051879115.1 Lachnospiraceae bacterium | reverse complement strand
ATATTTTTTTCTATAACTGCTCTGCTTCTTCTAACCAGATTCTCGCAGAAGCATCACTCGGCATCCGCAAATCTCCCCTTGGTGAAACTGCTACCGTACCTACCTTTGGTCCATCCGGCAGACAGGAACGTTTGAAATGCTGGGCGAAAAATCTTCGTATGAAAGTTTTTAGCCATTTTAAAATCACTTCATCCTCATAGGTTCCCGCAAATGCTTCTTTTGCCAAACGATATATCTTAGCCGGGGAATACCCGAATCTTAACAGATAATACAGATAGAAGTCATGCAGTTCATAAGGCCCTACAATATCTTCCGTCTTCTGTGAAATCTTTCCGTCCTCCGGCGGTAAGAGTTCCGGGCTGACCGGAGTATCTAATACGTCGTACAATACCTCTGCCAGTTCCTTCTGACCACAGGTATCTGCATAATAGCGCACCAGGTGGCGGACTAAGGTCTTTGGAATAGAACAGTTCACCGCATACATACTCATGTGATCTCCATTGTAAGTTGCCCAGCCCAATGCCAGTTCTGACAAATCTCCCGTACCGATGACAAGGCCATTCTTCTGATTGGCAATATCCATAAGAATCTGGGTTCGTTCTCTTGCCTGAGAATTCTCATATGTCACATCGTGAATTTTCGCATCATGTCCAATATCTTTAAAATGTACGTTTACCGCTTCTGCAATCGGCACCTCTATAAACTCTGCACCTAAGCCCCGAATCAGGTTTACTGCATTGTCATAGGTTCTATCCGTAGTTCCAAACCCCGGCATGGTAACTGCCGCAATCTGCTCCCTTGGCAGTCCTAACAAATCAAAGGCTTTCACAGTTACTAACAATGCCAGCGTAGAGTCCAGTCCTCCCGAAATTCCCACCACCGCACTCTTAGCATGGGTATGGGCAAGACGCTTCTTTAGACCATGTGCCTGTATTAAGAGAATCTCCTCACAGCGTTTCTCTCTTCCCTCTTTATTTCCCGGAACAAAAGGCATCGGATCAATAAATCTTGTAAGCTTCGTCTCTTCCATATCAATAGAAAAAGGTATTTCTTCATAACCTCTTTCCGTTTGCTCAAAGGTGCTCATTCGCCTGCGTTCCGCAGTGAGTTTTTTTACATCAATTTCCGAATAGAGAATTCCACTTGTAAAACGCTTAGATTCCTTTAACAGAATTCCGTTTTCAGCAATGAGATTATGACCGGAATAGACTACGTCCTGTGTGGATTCTCCCTCTCCTGCACTTGCATAGATATAACCACAAATCAGTCTTGCCGACTGTCCTTTTACCAATTCCCTGCGGTAGATGTCTTTTCCCGTAATCTCATCGGAAGCAGATAGATTTGCAATGACAACTGCCCCCGCCTGTGCATGGGAGATGCTCGGTGGATTCACATTCCACAAATCCTCACAGATTTCCGCAGCCACCTTTAATTCCGGTAATTCCCTGCACTGAAATAAGAGGTGGGTTCCCATCGGGACACTTACCTCTTCCTGTAACTGTACCTGCACCGTTTCCTCCATTCCTTTGTTAAAATGGCGTACTTCATAGAACTCGTTGTAGTTTGGCAGATACCGCTTCGGAACAATTCCTAAGACCTGTCCACGATTTAAAACGGCTGCCGTATTGTACAGTTTCCCACGGTATTCCAAAGGAAGTCCCACAAAAATCAACGCATCTGACTGTGCAGTCTGCTCTGCAATCTGAAATAAGGCTTCCTTTGCCTCCCTTAATAATATCTCCTGCAAGAATAAATCCTGACAGGTATAGCCTGTAATACAAAGTTCCGGCAATACGATAATCTTTGCCCCTTCTCTGTCTGCTTTTAAAATCATCTCTATGATTTCTTTTGTATTTTCTTTTACATCTGCGACGGTTACCTTCGGTGTGACTGCCGCTACTTTTACAAATCCGTCTCTCACTTTGCAATCTCCTTTAACTCATCAACACTGAACGTATAATTCGTATTGCAGAAATGGCAGTTGACCTCGATTGGTTCTCCATCGTCAATCATTTCCTGTAAATCTTTCTTTCCGATACTAATGAGTGCCTTTGTAATACGCTCTTTGGAACAGTTGCAGGAAAACTGTGCCGGAAGGGTATCGGTAATCTCTAAATCCAAATCCCCTAAGATTTCTTCTAGCAGTCTTTCCGGTGTGTGACCCTCTTCTAACATCTCCGTAACGGATTTCATATTCTTAATCTTTTCTTCTAATTTTCCGATAATCTCTTCGCTTGTGAAAGGAAGAAGCTGTATGATGAATCCTCCCGCCTGTCTTACCGTATTATCCTTATTCATCAATACTCCAAGCCCTACTGCTGATGGAATCTGCTCAGAGGTTGCAAAATAATAGGTCAAATCCTCTGCAATCTCTCCAGTCTGAAGTGCCACCTGTCCCACATAAGGCTCCTTTAATCCCATATCTTTGATGACATTTAAGATTCCAAGGTCAATCGAACCGCCAACGTCTAATTTTCCCAGTTTATTCGGCGGCAGGATGACATCCGGCACCTCCGCATAACCTTTCACATTTCCCTTTGCATCTGCCGTTGCGGTAAGCCCCTGCACCGGACCTGAGCATTTAATCTGGAGTGTTAAGAGGTCATCCTCTCCTTTCATCATCGCTCCCATCATGGCAGCTCCACTTAAAAGCCTTCCCAATCCTGCTGTTACCACCGGACTTGTATTGTGACGTTTTCTGGCTTCCTCTACTAATTCTTTTGATGTGATGGCAAATGCACGAATCTGGTTGTTCGCTGCCGTTGCCCTTACCATATAATCTGACATGTTATTTTCCTTTCTCTCTTGCAATGATATAGATTCGCTCACTGTCTTCTTTTGGCGGCTCCTTCGTACAGGCATCATATGCCGTTACAAATTCCATCCCCGCTTCTTCTATCAATGTGCGTATTTTTTCCAAAGAATATCCCCTTTGATAATGTGTCTCCTCAAACTTTCGGTACAGGTTGTCCTCTTCTCTTATAAACAAGGTCAAATCGTACTCATTTATCTGTTCTTCCTTATCGTAATAGTTTTCCCAGATAAAACTTCCCTCGTCCCGGTTCTCACATATTGTGGTATCTCCAAGCATTGTCTCATATTTGTAAATGGTGTTCAAATCAAAGATAAAGATTCCGCCCGGTTCTAAATAGTGATTGACACATTTTAGCGTATCTGCAATCTCTTCCTCTTCTAAGAGATAATTCATACTGTCACATACAGAAATCATTGCAGACACCGTCCCATAGAGTTCAAAATCACACATATCCTGACACAGATATAAGATTCCTTGCCCTGCATCCTCACTGGCAATGGCTAACATATCTTCGGATATGTCAATTCCAATCATATCATATCCTGCCTTCGCCAGTAGTCTGGTTATTTTTCCTGTTCCACAGCCTAATTCACAGATTACGCCGCTGCTAATATCATAATCTTTCAACAGTTCTCTGATGTAGACGCTCCACTCTTCGTAGGGAACATTGTCCATGAACATATCATAGACTTTCGCAAAACTGGTATATGCTTCCATATTCATTCCTCTTTCACAAATTGCAATCTATGAATATACTAGCAATTTTTTTCTGCAAAAGCAACCTTGATTATTTGAACTACAACCCTTATACTTATGGCTATGATGGAAAATTACGAACACTATATTACAAAATGTATTCAGGATGTGTACCGCACAAAGATGGTATCACCAATCATTTTTCTAATCCTGCTTTTTGCCCTTTGGATTTTCTCTCCTGTTTCAGAGATGGTCTTCCCGGAAAAAGCGGACAGCAATGATGATTTAAAAACCCTTTATGAAGAAGATGTATCCTATATTGATACCAAACTTACAGACCTGTATTTCAGCGGTTACACCACAACACGCTTCGGTTTTACTACCGGCTATTATTACTATACAAAACGTGGAGACGAATGTGTGATTGTTCTGCTCTCTCCTTCCACGAGTGAAGAAGGACTTCCAAAGATTTCGTCATTGCAGATAAAGGGACGGCTTGCTAAAAGTGACCGGGCAATGCAGGAAATGCTTGCAAAACTGTCTTCTGATTTAAACTGGACAGAAAAGGGAATTCATTCAAAAGTGAGTACTTATTACATCAATGAGCCGGACTGCCGCAATTTTTTAAGCTACCTTTTGCTGTTCATCTACTTTGCAGGTTTTGTCTATGCATTGATTAGTCTGGTACTGGCTGTGACCTATTATCGTTTTCCGGTATTGTCCCCTCCGGTACAACAGCTTTCCCGTTTTGGAAAGCCCGCAGAACTGTTAGCCGAGGCAGAAGAAGAACTGGCAACGCTCCCACAGCTTGCTACAGACGATATGTTTATTACGGAACACTATTTTATTGAAACCTCGAAATATGGAATTGCCATCGTGCCGATTCAGGAGATTATCTGGGTATACAAACATTCTACCCTGCATAAGTTCTTCTGGTATCACTTCAGCATTTCCTATACACTGCACATTACGGCAAACAAGCATTTTTATATCCACTGTCCGAAAAATATCAAATCGGACATCGATGGTATTATAGACTACCTTGCGGAAGCAAACCACAATATTTTAGTCGGTTTTAATGAGGAAAACCGCCTTGCTGTACAAAAGACTCAGGGAACACCGTTACAAAT
>JBJELL010000024.1:0-4661 GCA_051879115.1 Lachnospiraceae bacterium | reverse complement strand
GAAGAGGTATTTTACTTCTTCCCTTTATTTTTGCCAATAAAAATTATACACTAACCGTGTTATGTAAATTATTACTCCCAAAGCGGTAGGTTTCTATCTTCTCAAAAAAATCAACTTTTCATACATGATATATTTTTTCGGAGACATACTACCTGTGAAAGGATGGTACAGTATGGAAAAAGAAAAGACAAAAAACAGCACTTTAGAAGACCTCTACGATGACGGCAACATTCCTGAGATTGATCTTCCTCAGGACGTAGAACCCCTGCCAGAATCCTCCCGTCCCAGAAAAGACGGCCCCGGAGGAGACTAAGCAAAAGGGCAGCATCGCTACATTCTAATGCGATACTGCCCTTTTAATAATCACTAAAATCTAAATAAAACACAACTGTCTCATTTTCACTCTCTGCCCGGATTGTTCCTCCATGCAATTCTACAATCTCCTTTGCAATGGCAAGTCCTAATCCGGCACCTCCGCTCTTTGTAGAACGTGAGCTGTCAAGTCGGTAAAACTGTTCAAAAATTCGGCTCAGTTTTTCCGGGATAATGGTCTGTCCATGATTCAAAAACTCCATATGAAGTCCCTGCTCCCCCTCTTTTACTACCACTTCGATCTCGGTATCAGGATAGCTGTAATTTACCGCATTGCGAAGCAGATTATCAAACACCCTCTGCATCTTATCCACATCACAGTCCATCATCAAATCCGATGGACATTCCAGCCTTGCCTTTAGATTCTTTTCTGCAAACATGGGTTGAAATTCAAATATTAACTGTTCTAACATTCTAGTCAGATTAATGCGACTTCTTTCTAACGTCAGCGTTGTAAGATTGAATCTGGTAATTTCAAAGAACTCATTAATCAAATCCTCTAAACGTTCCGACTTTTCCAAAGAAATATCAATATATTTTTCCTGCAATTCCTTTGAAATCTCCCGTTCATCTTTTAAAAGACTCAGATATCCGATTACCGAGGTCAGCGGTGTCTTCAAATCATGTGCCAGATAGACAATCAAATCATTCTTCCTCTGCTCTGCTTCCTTCGCCGCCCTCTCATTTTGCTGGATTTTTAACTTCAACTCCTCTAAATCTAATGCAAATTCCCGAAGCTCCGGTGACAATTCCCTGCTTTCTTTGTTCGTGTCATAGACATCCTTTGCTGCCTGCATGATTTCCTCCACCTGCTGATAGGGTCTTTTGAAAAATAAGTAGAGAATTCCTCCACATCCGCAAAAAATATAAATCGCTGCAATGATCAGAAAATTATCCTTAAAAAAGGCGGCAGCCCGGTATGGAAAATCATTCGCCTGAAACGAATACATGGAATAGATTCCCTTTACCGCCAATATCATAAAAGCACCGAAACCAAGGTAGAGCGTAATTACCGCCGATGCTAAAAGGTCTCTGGTTATCAATCCCTGATTATATGTTTTTTTTACTTTATGGTTCAATTTTATATCCAACTCCCCACACTGTTTTTATGAATTTCGGTTTTCTGGAAGGTTCTTTTAACTTTTCCCGAAGTCTCCCGATATGTGCCATTACCGTATTGTTGTTATCGAGATACTTCTCGCCCCAGACTTCTTCAAACAACTCTTCGGAAGAGACTACTTTTCCCATATTTTCGCAGAGATACCAGAGCATTGAAAATTCTGTAGGTGTCAGGGAGATTTCCTCTCCATAAAGACTGCATTTTCTTGTATCTTTATTAATGACCAGTCCCCTCACATCGTACTCTGTTGGTTTTTCCTCTTCACTGACAGTACTCTGATTATAAGTGGTGTAGCGCCGAAGCTGGGTTTTAATCCTCGCCACTACTTCCAAGGGTTGAAAAGGTTTTGTGATATAGTCATCAGCTCCTAACGTCAGCCCCGTAATCTTATCCATCTCCTCCACCCGTGCCGTCAGCATAATCACCGGGAAAAAGTACTGCTCCCTGATTTTACGAAGCAGCGTAAGCCCATCCATATCCGGCAGCATAATATCGAGAACGGCAAGACTTATCTCTGAATTTTGAATACATTCCAAAGCACTTGTTCCCTCATAGAATTTATAAACATGATATCCCTCGTTTTTCAGATAGACTTCTAATAAATCTGCAATCTCTTTCTCATCATCTACCACTAAAATACTTTCCTGCATGATATTGGTTCCTTTCACATGATATACTGTGAGTATTATATCATGCCTTTCTTTTACAGCCAATCCTATCATGCCAACGCCCAGAGGCATTTAATCTGTCCTTGTAAAGTTTCAAAATCCCAGGTCTTCTCGCAGTTTGCCTTTCTATTCGGGTCATTTACATAAAATCCGTCTTTCCCGTATCCCCGAATCAATATAAAATGCCCTGTGGTCGTAAAATCTCCCGGTGCCATACTGCACACAATAACCTGCCCCTCGTCCAGACGGTTTTCCATAATGTTCTCATCTAAGGATATTTCACCACCGCTAAGTCCCAGTTTCGCCACTCCCTCTGTCCAAAGACTCCAAGAGGTTCCCTCCCCGGTATAGTATCCGTTTTCTTCGGCAAATTCTGCCATTTCTCTCGGATTCTTAGTGGTGTCTCCGGTCAGATAAATATATGCCATGGAAAGACAGGTTGGACCGCATCCTGCAAGTCCTATGTTCTCCTCTCCATAGGCATCATAGCCCCATCTTCTGTCCCACTGAAACAGAGTTGGAACCTGTCCCTGTCTATATTCACCGGAGAGGTCGATGGGTTTCCCGATATAATCTTCTCTATTCTTATAATCCTTTGCAAAAGTCCTGGTGTCTGGATTTTTCTTTACCATCTCCTGTAACCAGTCAGGGTAGGATGCCAGCTCACTTGGTGAAATATTTCCCATTGTTGTCAGCATCCCGGATGCCTCTCCCGACATGAAATAATGCAATCCAAATCCCAGTCCTGCCAGGAATAGCAAAAAAACTCCAATTATCTTTATCCTATGGATTCTCCTGCGTTTTGGCATCCTCTTTTTCCTGTTATGTATCGTTTTTTCTCTCTGGTTCATGGTCGGCTCTCCCTTCATCAAATTTTTTTCTTTGATAGGGATAGCATAACCCAAATCCATCTTATATTTCTTTGAATCCCAATCGGAATTTCTTCTTTTTTTCCTTCAGAAATCTTACGATTTTCCTACGCTTATTCTTTAGAGAACAATACACTTTCTGCAATCGCTGCCGCATCTTTGATACAATCTGCACATGGGCGCAGTACCTGCCCTGTCTCTGCTCCCTTTAAGGTTTTACAGACTACTGACCGATTCTGTTCCTCGAACTGCCTTACAATTTCTCTGGATAATTTATAGGACTCCGCTTTACTGTCGGGTTGATCCAAATTTCCGCTGCTTTGTTTCATTCCTGCCAGCACACAGGCTCCGGTGACAGCTCCGCAGGTACCTTCCATACCTCCCATGCCAAGTCCAAGTGCCTCTGTCATCCGAAACATTGTCTCTTCGTCCACACCTACCATATCGCAATAAGTACATGCTACTGCCTGTGCACAGTTATATCCTTTCTTATGTTTTTGAATGGTTTCTTCTACTCTTGATTTCATTGTTTTCTCCTTCGTATTTTTTCTTAATGTCATCTATTATACCATAAAGCAACAAACCAAATGGACATTTATGTTCATTTGACGATACTTGCCGCTCTGCGGCTAATATATCTCCGCTCCAAAAGGCATCAATGCCAGTTTTGCCAGTTTAAACTGCTGTAAACCAAATGGAATTCCCACAATCGTCACACATAATAGCAATCCCAGTAAAAGATGCTCGATGGCAAGGGGCACTCCTGATACAATCATCCAGATAATATTTAAAATCAAAGAACCGCTTCCGCCACCATAATTCACTTCTTTTCCAAACGGGAAAAAACTCAATGCTGCAAATTTAAAGCACTGTACCCCGATTGGGATTCCCACAATCGTCACACACCAGAGTAATCCAGCTACACACCAGCTAAGTCCACTAATTGCTCCACCAAAGACAAACCACAAGAAATTACCTAAACAACTCATACTTCATTCCTCCATATCTATAATATTCTGCTATACTCTGCTCTTAATTCATTTAACACCTGCTGTACCTGATAGATTGCGTTCTCTACTTCATCTCTTGCATCAGCTATCTTCGTCTGCATCAGATAGTCTGCTATAATCCCATCAAAGAAAAAATCTGCAAAGGTTAAAAAGCTACTAATCTCCATTGTCAGATTAAAATGTATCTGTACATCTTTTAACTCTCTTTGAAAAATCAGCAGATTCTGTTTTGCCTCCTCCATATAGGCAGATGCATCATTCATGTTAGAGTGTTTTATCAAATCTGTTAAAAAACCACCGCCTAACATATCAAAAATTCCCCAGTTTCTTGCACTGTTTAATTTTTTCTCCACAGTTCTGAGACTAAAAAGTGCTCTTTCTCCTGCCTGGATTGCCTCCATCATTTCTTTTTTCATTGCTTCGTTACTCATATTTTCCTCTCTTTCCGCAAGTTCCCGTGGCATCAGCTAATCATTTTTAAGAACAAAGTGTGCCGAGTGTGGTCAGCTTTAGCTGACATCTTTCTCTCACGCGAGTTCACATCCTCATGGAGCGTTTTTATTTAATAACTCAAACTTCGCACATAAATTTTAGTTATGCACCTTGAAAATTCAATACCTGG
>JBJELL010000023.1:3108-4663 GCA_051879115.1 Lachnospiraceae bacterium | reverse complement strand
TCAAGGTTATTCCACTGTTCAGTTATCAAGGTTCTCTGTCTGTTGTCTTGCGCGATAACTTCTATATCTTATCAAAGTTCTTCGCATTTGTCAACAGCTTTTTTTATCTTTTGAAAACTTTTTTGGAAGTCTTCTCTGTTTTGTGTGCCGCTGTTTCAGCGGCGTTAATTATAATATCATGTGAACTGTTTATTGTCAATAATTTTTTTTAGATTTTTTATTTTTATTTTCTATTCTTACATTCTTTATTTTTGTGATCAATTAATTTTATTTTTAAATAAGAAAAAGGGCTTTCAAAATATTTATTTTGAAAGCCCAAACGGAGAAAGAGGGATTCGAACCCTCGCGCCGGTTACCCGACCTATACCCTTAGCAGGGGCACCTCTTCGGCCAACTTGAGTATTTCTCCGTAGTTCATATTTTACCATATAAAACTGTTTTTCTATGCATCTTTGTGACGCATAGATTATTCTACTAAATGAAAAGTTATTTGTCAATCTTATTTTTCATTTTTCTCTATTTTTTATACATTATTCTATCGTACAGAATTCTTTGATTGCTGTCTCATAGAGATTATTTCCTTCTGAGTCTATGACTACAATAACCGGAAAATCTTCCACTTCTAATCTACGGATAGCTTCTGTTCCCAAATCATCGTAACAGATGACTTCTGATTTTTTAATACATTTTGAAAGCAAAGCTCCTGCTCCTCCGATTGCTGCAAAATATACAGCATGATTCCGAATCATGGCATCTACGACTTCTTTCGTTCTCTTTCCTTTTCCTATCATGGCTTTTTGACCAAGGTCTAACAATCTTGGAGCGTATTTATCCATACGGCTTGCTGTGGTAGGTCCGGCAGAACCGATAGGACGTCCTTCTCTTGCCGGAGATGGTCCCATATAATAGATGGTTGCGTTTTCTATATTTATAGGAAGATTCTCATTTCTGTCTAAGGCTTCTATCATTCTCTTATGTGCAGCATCTCTTGCCACATAAATGGTTCCCGTAATATATACATAATCTCCTGCTTTTAAGTCTTTTGTTATTTCTTCTGTTATCGGTGTTATAATTTTTTTATCCATTTTCATCCTCTTTTCTCTTCCTGTTTTCTTTTTTAAATTTCCCTTACTACATGGCGGTTTACATGACAGCAGATATTGACTGCGACCGGAAGACCTGCAATATGAGTTGGATAAGTATTGATATTGACTGCAAGGGCAGTGGTTGTTCCTCCTAACCCTCCAGGTCCGATTCCCAGTTGATTTATTTTTGTAAGCATCTCTTCTTCTAATTCTTTTACATATGGAATATCAGAACGCTCATCCACACTTCTGGTTAAGGCTTTTTTTGCTAAAATGGCACATTTTTCAAAGGTTCCACCGATACCTACACCAACAACCATTGGAGGACAGGCATTTGGACCTGCATCTTTGACCGCTGTTAAAATAGCATTTTTCACTCCTTCGATTCCATCTGCCGGCTTCAGCATGAAGACACGGCTCATATTTTCACTGCCAAATCCTTTTGGTGCTACGGTAATCTTTACTTTATC
>JBJELL010000023.1:0-3008 GCA_051879115.1 Lachnospiraceae bacterium | reverse complement strand
CTCCAAGTTCGGATTTTTCATGATTCAAAGCAGATTTCATTGCTCTATCCATGTCGGAAGAAAGAGTATAATTTGCCTGAATGCACATTTCTTTGATATTTTCGGTGATTGTCTTTACATTAATTTCTCTCATGATTTTGTATCCCTCTTTTTTATTTCCATATAATTTTTTAATTTTTGAAGTGTTTCATTGTGACGTTCTGAAGTCATTTTTGGGAATGCTTTCATTAAACGATTTTGACCAAATTTTTTCTCTTCCATAATGTTCGTATACTGCTCTTTTAATTTTTCTAATTCAATCTTACGAACTTCTATTCCAAGTTTAACTTCCTGTGTCTTTTCTGTAATATTTCCGGTAATTTCTTCTTTCTTTTCTGTAATTTTTGAAATCTGCTCACCGTATTCTTCTTCAAATTTCTCTTTTTTCTCCAATGCTTCTGTTACATTTTCATAGATGTTTTCTCCCAGTTCATCGGAAATCTTATGAATCTTCTCAGCAATATCATTCATTTTTCTAAGCCGTTGATTCAGATTCATGATAGTTGCAACCGTAACACCACAATCTATAAAGAATAATACCACTACAATACTAAGAATTACAATTCCTACAATAAAAGGTATAAATTTAATCACTCCATAAATAATCGGATGAAGTATTAGTACAATAAAGGTACAGGCAAATCCCCACATCAGTGAAAATTTCAAACATATGTATCCTTTTATATTAAAAGGTTTGTCAGAGTAATCCCACCATTTATTGTGAAATACCTTTTCTAAAAGAAATCCTGTTATATATTCAATAACAGATGTTAATAAAACAGAGCCAAAATACAGAATTAAAAGATTATGTTTTAATGGTGTGAGTACTACAATTACCAAAAGGATTCCACATCCGTATATCGGACAATAAGGTCCATTTAAAAATCCTCTGTTTACAAATCTTCCTGTATCAAGTGCTGCATATGATACTTCCGCACACCAGCCTATCATTGCATATATTAAAAATATCCATACTACTTCATAAAATGTCTGTGGCATAGTTTCTCCTCTTATAGCAAAAAAGGAGCAATGCTCCTTTTTTACACTTTATTCTTAAGATTCTTTTGATTTTTCTTCTTCTAATATCTTATCTGCTTCATCCATTAAGGACTTGTCTTCTCTTACCTTTGCGATACTTGCTACCGTAATATCATCATCCATGTTGATTAATTTTACTCCCGAAGTTACTCGTCCTAAAACGGAAATATCTTCTACCTTTAAGCGGATAATAATTCCTTCGGTTGTAATCATCATAATTTCATTTTCGGTATTTACGGCTTTTGCACCAATGATATTACCTGTTTTTTCAACAATTTTATAACATTTTACACCCTTACCGCCTCGGTTCTGTGCAGTAAATTCATCTATGGCAGTACATTTTCCAAGACCTTTTTCGGATACAATTAACAAATAGTCTCCCTGGGTATGAAGCTGCATTCCAATCACTTCATCTCCGTCGGAGAGATTCATTCCGATAACTCCCATAGAAGTACGGCCTGTCTTACGGACATCTGTTTCATGGAAACGGATACACTGTCCATATTTTGTTACCATTAAGATATCTTTTTCATTATCTGTAATCTTAACTTCGATTAATTCATCTTCTTCCCTTAAGTTAATAGCTGCAAGTCCTGTCTTACGGACATGGGAATATTCTATAATCGGTGTCTTTTTTACAATACCATGTTTTGTCGCCATGAAAAGATACTCATTTTCTTTATATTCCTTAATTGGAATGACGGCTGAGATTTTTTCTCCCGGTTGAAGCTGTAAAAGGTTAATAATTGCTGTACCTCTAGAAGTTCTGCTTGCTTCCGGTATTTCATAGGTTTTCATTCTATATACTTTTCCGGTATTGGTAAAGAACATCAGATAGTGATGAGTTGTTGTCATAAACAAATCTTCGATATAATCATCTTCGATTGTTTCCATTCCCTTAATACCTTTGCCTCCACGGTTCTGGCTTCGGAAATTGTTAACACTCATACGTTTGATATAACCTAATTTTGTCATGGTTACTACTGTATTTTCTAATGGAATTAAATCTTCCATAGAAATATCAGAAGTATCATATCCTATGCTGGTTCTTCTCTCATCTCCGTATTTGTCGGAGATTACCATAATTTCTTCTTTGATGACACCAAGAAGTTTTTTCTCATCTGCTAAAATTGCCTTTAACTCGGCTATTTTTTCCATTAACTCAGCATATTCAGCTTCTAATTTTTCTCTTTCTAAACCTGTCAATGCACGCAGACGCATATCTACAATTGCCTGAGCCTGAACATCGGTTAGTCCAAAACGCTCAATCAATCTTTCCTTTGCATCCTGAGTCGCACGGCTAGAGCGGATAATCTGAATTACTTCGTCAATATTATCAAGAGCGATTAATAATCCCTGTAAGATATGGGCACGCTCTTCCGCCTTGTTCAATTCGTATTTTGTTCTTCTGGTAACTACGTCTTTTTGATGCACCAGATAGTGGTTGAGCATCTCATAGATATTCAGTACCTTAGGTTCATTGTTGACAAGAGCTAACATGATAACACCGAAGGTATCCTGAAGCTGTGTATGCTTAAACAACTGATTTAAGACAACATTTGCATTGACATCACGGCGCAATTCGATACAAATACGCATACCCTGTCTGTTAGACTCGTCTCTTAAATCTGTAATTCCATCAATTCGTTTTTCACGAACCATTTCCGCAATTTTTTCAATTAATCTTGCTTTATTTACCATGTATGGAAGTTCCGTTACTACGATACGGTTCTTTCCATTCTGCATTGGTTCAATATCTGTTACGGCACGCACGCGGATTTTTCCGCGTCCGGTACGGTAGGCTTCTTCGATTCCGTTCGTTCCAAGAATCATTCCTCCGGTTGGAAAATCCGGTCCTTTTATAATTTTTAAAATCTCTTCAATATCGGTTTCTCTGTCTTCTAAAACCTGATTATCAATTATTTTTACCA
>JBJELL010000022.1:0-4668 GCA_051879115.1 Lachnospiraceae bacterium | reverse complement strand
TACCAATCCGGATTTTTATCCACTTTCATATGCAGTATGTGTCGGTGCGGTAATTGAACCGATGGATTTCCGTTTAGAGCAGGCGGAAAAGCGAAAGAAGAAGGAGAGGCGTTCAGGGGAAAAGACGAATGATAAAAAGATAGAATTCAATCCTACGGCAGAGGGATTTTTAAAAATCTGTATTTTAGTCTCAGTCCTGTTACTTCTAGCTGTGATTCCTTATCATATCTTTCTTAAGGTAGAGATTAATAAGATGCAGAAGGAAACGGCGGATAAACAGTATTTGTCGGAACTGTATACACAATGTGAGACGGCAAAAAAAGAGTGCGATGATATTGCTACTTTATATGCAGGTACGGAGACAACGAGTGAGGGAATTGGAGCCTTTATTTTAGAATTAGAAAAGAAAATGCCGAGTAATATTTCGGTAGAATCCTTTACCTCAGATTCCGAAGGGATTCTTATGAATTTTAATGTGAAAACAAAAAGAGAGGCTGCAAAGGTTGTAGATGAGATGAGTGCCTTTGAATCTATTCGTGATGTAGAGGTACAGGGGTTAGAAGAAGTACGGGATGAATTAGGAAATACCACGGTAAATTGTATCATCTTTTGTACCTATGTGGATGGAACAGCAGAAGAAGAGGGAGCAGAAGGAACAACGGTAGAAGAGGATGTAGAGACTTTGAACAACAGTAATGAACAGCAGACATCCGATGGGGAAAAAGCAGAATAGACAGGAGGCTTTCAGATGAAATTAAATATAAGCGAAGGCACAAAGAAAATGATATATTGTCTTTTGGGCGTATCGGCAGTCTTAGCAGCTTTTTTCTTTGGATTCCAGCGTTTTAGACAGGAAAATGTGCAATTAAAGACACAGAAAACGGAATTGGAAGAAGAGTTAAAAAAGTTAAGCGAAATACAGGCGAATCAGAGTGACTATGAGGCACAGATAAAAGATTATGAAAAACAGATAGAAGGATATTACAAGGAATTTCCGGTATTGGTACAGGCAAGAGATCAGATTCTCTACGCATCGGACTTAGAGAGCAGATATGACAGTATGTTCATCAACAAGCTGACTGTAGGAGAAGCAGAGTATATTGTTGGAACAGAAGGCGATGCAATGGCATTATTCAAGGTGCCTACGGAGTTAGAGTGTTATATCAGTTATGAACAGTTGAAAGATCTTTTAGTTAAGACCACAGAGGATGGCACCCGAAAAGCAGTGGATAAGATTGTATTGACTAAGGATGAGACAACAGGTTCTTTGGTAGGGCAGATTGATATCAGTATGTACTACATGACAGGAACAAATCAGGTATATGAACCGTCTGATATCAAAGATGTTACTGTAGGAACACAAAATATATTCCAAAATGGTGTTACAACACAGCAACAGGAAAATACACAGGAGACACCACAGGAGCAGACACAACAATAAAAATTCAGAGAGGAGGAAACGCACATGAGGCAGGATAATCGTGGAGTATCTTTAATTGAGATTATAATTGCAATAACGATACTGGTAATTTGTGCGGTTCCTCTTTTTAAATCCATGGTTTTATCCTCACAGATGAATACGAAGTCGAGACAGTTATTGGCAGCGACTAATACAGCAGAGGCTGTTATGGAGAACCTCAAAGCAGACGGAATGGAAGAATTTATTCAGAAGAATCAGGGAAATACAAAGATTGATGAAGTGAGTTATTTAGATGAAAATAACAAAGAGGCAGGTTATCGCTTTGTCTATCCTGAATATCAGATGGATAAGCAGAAATTCCGTGTACAGGTAGAAGTAAAACCTTATGTAAATGAGGATGCAAACAAGGATTATAATACCAAGGATGTTGCGAATATATACCGTATGAACCGAACAACGGATGCTATTTACACAGAGGATGATGATACTGCAGCAGAGTATTTTATGAAGGCAGTTACTAAGGGAGAATTCCAGAGTGAGCAAAGAGAAGAGATATTGAGTAATTTAGAGGTGAAATATAACTATGATATTTCCGAGGAAGAGGGCAGACAGCGTGTGGAGCAGACGGTTGGTTATTCTTACAATGGTGTGCAGTTAGGAGAAAATCTGACACTTCTTTATGACAGTAATCAGACGAGAGGGACACTCTATAATCTCTACATTTTCTTTCAACCGGGAAAAAAGAATGTGATTACCATTAATAATCCGAGTGATTATCCTTTGGAGGTTTATCTCATCAAGCAGGGAAATGATGAGATGAAAGATTTAACCGTGAACCTTTGTGGAACAACATTGTTGCAGAATTTAGGAGAAGAACAGGATCCGGATTTTACGAAAGGAATACGGCTTCGGACCAATTTTAAGAGTCTTACGGATGGAATTGTCTATTCCTATAACGGAAAAGGATTGCAATGGAATTTGACAGATGCAGAATTAGAAAAGTATTTTTCTAAAAAATATTTAGATGATACAAAACTTACCTACAGACTTTATGATGTTAAGATAGAGGTAATGAAAGACGAAAAACAGATTACAACTTTGACAGGAACAGTGACCAGATAGGAAATGAAAATGAAGTTAAAAAAAGACAACAGAGGTGTTTCTCTGGTAATGGTAGTAAGTGTCGTTGCAATTGTCGCAATTTTAGTGAGCATTATTCTGGCAATGGGACTTTTTAATTATCAGATGAAGGTTACAAACAAAGGCTCAAAAGATAATTTCTATGATGCAGAGCAGGTACTAGATGAGATTCGCTTAGGATTGCAGCAGGATGTTTCTGATGCAATGTTAGAAGCATATTATCAGACCATGGACCAGTATGCAGAAACAGACGTTGAAGAAGCAACAGATTATTTCAACGATTTATATACGGAGACTTTAAGAAAATCAATAGCAACTTCCCAGAATAAGTCTTATTACGATATGGATCATCTACTTGGTTTTTTAGATGAGAAAGTGAAAAAAAGGACGACGTTAACAACTGCAGATGGAAAAAAACCATTTTTGAATGTGAATAAGACAAATGGAGTGACATTGAAAAACCTGTCTTTGACCTATGTAAATGAGGAAGACTATATATCCAGTATCAGGACAGATATACAGCTTAAAATTCCTGATATCAATTTCTCAAAATTTAACACAGGTTCTAATATCGTGCAGTACGCTTTGGTTGCCCAAAAAGGGATTACGATAAATTCAGGAACAGGAAATGTTACTTTTGATGGAAACGTATACGCAGGCAGTGACGGTACAAATGCAAGTGTTGCGATACCAAATGGCAAGACGGTAAATGTAAAATCGAGAAGAGATTTTGTTGTAAAGGACGTTTTGAATGTTAAGGCAGGTGGAACGCTGAACGTAGAGGATAAGGCAACACTTTGGACAAAGGATATTGAAGCAGAGAATGCCTCGAAACTGCAGCTTCAGGGAACCACATATGTGGCGAATGACTTAACACTGATAGGTGGAGCGGATGTGACAATCAGTGGTGAATATTATGGATTTGGAAATCCGAAAGCAGCTTTGCAGGCAGCATCTGTGCAGGATTATCAGGAGCAGACGGATATAGAAGATACCCCGGCGGACTACAGTAGTGCTATTATTATCAATGCACTTGGAACAAACAGTAAGGCGAAGCTGAATCTAAAAAATGTGAACACATTGATGCTTGCGGGAAATGCCTATATTGGTGAAAGCAAGGTAATGATGGGAGAATCTTTGACCGTTAAGAGCAATCAGATTGCCTATCTGGTGCCGGAATCCTGCATGATGGGGGCTTCTAATCCTATGACGGCAGAAATGAGGGCGGCACAGTTAGAGACGGTTGAAGGTGATACGGAACAGGAAAAGGAAGTGAACCTCAAAAATCAGATACTGTTAAGGGTACAGACCGGTGTATCCTCTGATGTAGAGCAGATTGTACAGATGCTCAGTGCAGACGGTGTATATTACTATTATATGCAGTTTTCTAGTGCAAAGGCGGCAGATCAGTATTTTGCAAATCATTATCAAAGTGCGGCTTCCGATAAGATTAAGAATTATCTTCAGTACTATGTGGAGGATCAGGAAGTAAAGATTAATACAGATGCAAAGAAAGAATCCAATGGTAATATTTTAGTCTATGATGAGAATGGAATCTCGGCAATAGGAGACAGCATTACCGAAGGAACACAGGACCTTTCAGAAAACAGGGAGATCGTCAATCAGTTAGCAAGCTATCAGGATATCTTCCATGCATTAAATACGAACCTTTCCATGGATTATGCCTCCCTTACCAATATGCAGAAAGCAAGGGATACGGTGTTTATGAATCTGTTCAATACAGTGGGTTATGAGCGGTTATTTAAAAATAATTATTCAGACCAATCGATGGCATACTTTGTCTACGATGATGGAAAGGTAAAATATGCTGCACGATTTCAGAATAATCGTCCTCCTTATAGTAATAATGCTGTTAAAGTAAGTAGTTGTATGAACTGGGCGAAGAATGAGGGATATACGCTTAAAATGATAATTGCAGAGGGTGATGTCACTGTGGATAAAAGTTTTAGTGGACTGATTCTAGCTGGTGGCAAGATTACTATAAGCGGCAACAGAACAGTGACCAGTGATCCAGCCTTAATTACCAAAATAATTGATTATTCTCAAATGATCAAGAAATATGATACACGTCCGGAAGAATACAGTTT
>JBJELL010000021.1:0-4676 GCA_051879115.1 Lachnospiraceae bacterium | reverse complement strand
AGAAGATTACAACAAGGATAGAGAACTCGGAAGAATATCAGTTGATTCTTACCTGTATTCCGATTGCAGATTATATTATCCGCTCAGAATATTATTTTGAAGGAGACACTCTTGCAAAAGAGACAGAAGAGATTGCAAGAAAAGGAAAGCTTTATTGTGAAGTGTTACAAGAGTGTATCACAGTACTAAAAGGTCTCTCAGAAGAGACATTGTTAACGATTGAATAATAAAAGACGTGGTGAGTCATATGAAAAAAGTAAAAATTGGCGAGATTGTAATAGGAGAATCGGAGCGCCCTCTGGTGATTCCGGAAATGGGAATCAATCATGAAGGAAGTTTAAAGACAGCAAAAGAGATGGTGGATGCGGCACACCGGGCAGGGGCTAAGATTATAAAACATCAGACACATATTGTAGAAGATGAAATGAGCAGTGCTGCAAAAAAAGTAATACCGGGAAATGCGGATGTTTCTATTTATGAGATTATGAAACGGTGTGCACTGTCCGAGGAAGAAGAAAAAGAACTTATGGACTACACACAGAGTCTTGGAATGCAATTCTTAAGCACTCCGTTTTCAAGAGCGGCGGCTGTGCGGTTAGAGAAATTCGGAGTAGCTGCATATAAAATTGGTTCGGGAGAGTTAAATAATTATCCTTTAATTGAACATATTGCAGAGTATGGAAAACCAATGATTGTATCAACCGGTATGAATGATATCCGCAGCATAGCAAAGGCAGTTAATATACTAGAAAAGTATGGTGTGGAATATGCATTGATGCATACGACCAATTTGTATCCTACAGCTCCATCTTTAGTTCGTTTGGGAGCTATGCAGGAATTAATGAGAGAATTTCCTGGTGTGCCGGTTGGATTATCAGACCACACACTAAATAACAATGCCTGCATTGCAGCAATGGCATTAGGAGCCAAGTTAGTCGAGAGGCACTTTACTGATTATATGGAACGTACAGGACCGGATATCGTGTGCTCTATGGATGAGCAGGAATTAAAGAAACTGTTACAGGCATCAGAGGAAGTGCCACAGATGCTAGGTGGAACAAAATGTGCAGCAAAAGAAGAGCAGGTCACAATTGATTTTGCATTTGCTACTGTAGTAGCGATTCGGAATATACAAAAAGGAGAGAGTTTTACCAAGGAAAATGTATGGGTAAAACGTCCCGGAACCGGAGAGATTCCGGCAGAAGATTATCCTAAGGTATTAGGAAAGAAGGCAGCTTGTGATATTGTAGCAGACACACAGATTAAGAAAAGTATGGTAGAATAATTATGAGAAAGATTCTGTTTATTACTGGAACGAGAGCGGATTATGGAAAAATCAAATCATTAATACAGGGAATAGAAGCATCTAAGGATATGGAAGCCTATGTATTTGTTTCGGGAATGCATTTGCTTGAAACCTACGGCAGTACATACCGTGAGGTCTTAAAGGATGGATATCAGAATGTCTATGTCGCATATGGCCTGATTAACAGTGGTAATATGAGCTATGATTTAGGAGATGTTGTATGTCAGTTGACAGGATATGTGCAAAATATTCATCCCGATATGATTGTGATTCATGGAGATCGGATTGATGCTTTGGCTGGAGCAATGGTGGGAGCCTTGAACAATATCCGGGTTGCTCATATTGAAGGTGGGGAACTATCAGGTACAATCGATGAATCTATTCGCCATGCAATTTCAAAATTTGCACATGTGCATTTTGTCTGTAATGAAGAGGCAAAGCGGCGACTAATGCAGCTTGGTGAATCTGAAGAGCAGATTTATGTGATTGGTTCTCCAGATATTGATATAATGCTTTCTAGTCATCTGCCGACTTTTGAAGAGGCAAGGGCGAGGTATGAGATTCCATTTGAAAAATATGGAATACTGATGTATCATCCGGTTACAACAGAATACGAAATTATAGGAAAACATATAGAAGAACTGATAGGTGCAGTTAAGGAATCGGGACGAAATTATATTGTAATCTATCCAAACAATGACTTGGGTTCTGAGGTTATCTTAAATGCATACCGAACTTTAGCAGATGAAACAAGATATCGGTTATATCCGTCCACTAGATTTGAATATTTTTTAACCTTATTAAAAAATGCAGATTTCATGCTTGGAAATTCTAGTGCTGGTGTAAGGGAGACATCCATATATGGAATCCCGGCAATTGATATTGGAACGCGTCAAAAGGGACGGTATAGTACAGAGTACAGTCAGAATATCCAACATGTGTCAGAAGATAGAGAAGAGATCTTACAGGCATTAAGCCATATCGAAGAATTTCGTAAACAGGGAACCCTGTTTGGAAAGGGAGATAGTACAAAACAATTTTTAGAAATAATTCATGATAAGGATATTTGGGAGCATGGAATCCAAAAAGTATTTATAGATCGGTGGGGATAGAATGATTGAAGGTAAAAAAGTCCTGGCATTAATACCGGCAAGAGGTGGCAGTAAGGGTATTAAAGATAAGAATATTATACCGCTATGTGGGAAACCGCTGATAGCATATTCCATTCAGGCGGCAAAAGATAGTAGATATATTGATGATGTAGTGGTTACAACAGACTCTGAGAGGATAGCAGAGACAGCAAGGACATATGGTGCTAAGGTGCCATTCTTACGTCCGGCAGAATTGGCATCGGATACGGCAAAGACAATAGACGCAGTTCTGCATGCGGTGAAGTGGTTAAAAGCAAAGCAGAAGACATATGACCTGTTAGTTCTGCTTCAGCCAACACAGCCGTTACGAAAGGCAGAGGACATAGACGAAGCGTTAGAGCTTTGTATTGAAAAGGGTATGCAGGATGTGGTTTCTGTAAAAGCAGTATCAGAGCACCCGATTCTAATGAGGATAATTGACCAGAAGGGGGAGTTAAAGGGATTACTGCCAATGCAGAGTACAGTCCGGCGTCAGGATATGCCACAATATTATTTAGTTGATGGGAGTATTTATGTGAATCGAATAGAGAACTTAAAGGAAAGTACCAGTTTTAATGATAATCCAATTCCGTATATTATGGATGCAAAATGCAGTGTTGATATAGATGAACTGTCAGATTTAGAGCAGGCGGAAAGGTTGCTAAAAGAAAAGACATAGGGAAATGACTAATAGACTCATGGAGGAGAAAACATATGCAGCAAAGAGACGTTTATTTAGATAAAATATTGGAGCTAGAAGAGAGCGGAGATATCGTTTTGGCAATGGCTTTGTTTGGAGAAGCAATCAAAAGAATGCCGGGAGAAGAGGCATTTTTCTTATATGAACGAGGAAAATTTCAATTCAGGAATGAGAATTATCAGGGAGCATTGATTGATTTTATCTATTCCTATCAAATTTCTAATGAACCGGAAGTATATGAGCTCATATTAGAAGCATATTTGTTTCCAAATCAGGAAAATCTTGAAACCCAGTATCAGAAAAATCTGAAATTATTGGAACCGTATCCATATTATAAAAATGAATATCCACAGGAAGAGTTGCGTTTCTACCCAATTTTTCAAAGTGATGAAATGGTTGCATGTGTAGACACCCAGAGCAGAACATTTGCCATGGAGTACAGAAAGAAAATTGAACAGTATCCAGAGCGTGATACCTGTTACATGATGTTCAACGGCCTTTGGTTAGAAGACATTTTAAAGTGTGAGGAAGAGAGCCGAATATCAGAACCATTTATGGATATGAATATACCAATGTATCTGGTATATGACAAATTATATTGGATTTTATTTTTGCAGTTATATGATTATGAACAGTTAATAGATAAAAAACGCATTGTCTTTTTAGTTGGAGAGAGTGCTTTTCGTGAATATCTGTCAGATACGCAGGTAATTATGCCGAATAGAACCCGACCGGAGGATGCACCAAATTATTGGCAGATATTACAGAAAGTTGCATATCAGAAAGAAATTAACTATCAACAAAATAGTGAGATTGTAGAACATTATTATTCTGGAAATAATAAGATGATAGATGAGCATATCAAATCCGGAAAACCGAGAATTTTATTTTTGACAAGTAGATTTACAACCGTCTTGCAATATCATACAAGAGATTGTATGGAGGCAGCGAAAAGTTTGGGATGCGAAACAGAATTGATGATAGAGCCGGATGGGATTCGCAGGGTGACTAATTTCTATACAATGGAACGGCTGGCAGAATTTCAGCCGGATGTTATTTTCTGTCTGGATCATTTTAAATATGAGCATCCAGATATTCCACCGGAAATTGTCTGGGTTACTTGGATACAGGATCCGATGCCGCATATTATGGATAAAAATACTCCAGTAAAGTTAGGTGATAGGGATTTTGTCATGAATCATTATATAACAAAGCAGGAATTCTTCGATATAGGATACAAGGAAGAGTGTCTTATAGATGCTCCGATTCCGGCAAATCAACATATTTATAAAAAATATGATCTTACGGAAGAAGAAAGGAATAAATACTCCTGTGATATCTGTTTTGTATGTCATGCAAGTGATGTAGACGATTATATGGTACAGCAACTAAAACATTGGCCAAAAGAACATTGGGAAATGATAGTAAGTGTATGCAAGGGATATCAAAGTTATGTATATGAGACAGGAAAATTTTTTTATAATAAAGAAGAGTTTAAGTGTTTCATAGAGGGAGCGGTAGCACAACAATATCAGATGGA
>JBJELL010000020.1:0-4676 GCA_051879115.1 Lachnospiraceae bacterium | reverse complement strand
GGCATAAGTTTATCGTCGGAATCCGTAACAATCTGTTCATTCAGGCGATAGGACAGAGGACGTCCGGCTACAATGAAGATATCGGATGCCTTCTTTTGTGAAATCTGTTCTAAAATTTCCTGTGTATTATACATAGTCGCATATTCCTTTCTGTAGTAATTTCTATCCCTTTATTGCAATAACTGCAAAGTACTGTCATTTTCCCATTGTTTGGTACGAACCTCTTTAAAGGTGGTAATCCGGTAAAGGGTTCCATTATTTTCGGAAGGCAGACATGGAACTAAGACTACCTGGAGTTCGGAAGTATCAGAAACGGGAATGGAAAAAGAATAATCTCTATCTATCACCGTTTCAAAATTGCCGGATTGATAGCTTTCAAAAAGAGAAGCGTCGATTTCTGCAATTTTTTCATATGCCTGGTTCACTGCCGCCTGATACTGTTTTGAGGATGTGACTGCCTGTTTCGTATAGCCGGCATCCTTTCTTGCACTCATATAGCTGAGCGTGGCAAAAGTCACCATTGCAAGAATGACAAAAACCGTCAGAATAGAAGCGGTTCCTAAGTTTACCATTGGATATTTTTTCTGCTTCATCTACTCACCTGCCTTTATAGGCTGATAGCAGCTCGCTGTCAGCTCGAAAAGTTCTGAAGAATCAAAGTCGTGAATCGTAATGACAGCAAGCATAAGATTTGGACTTTTTTCTTTGGAAGTGATTTCCATATCGTAGCGGGCATTCTTCTTAGAACAGATATTCCAGTTCTTGTCATAGTAAACAGTTAGTAGAGAACCGTTTAAGGTACTGTTCGGATAGTCTGCCTGTAAAGATACCAAAGAGCCATCTCCCGTTTCAAAAGAGGAAGCTGCACTTTTTGCAATTATCATAGCGTGGTTTTTTGCAGAAGTCTCCATAGAAAGGAGTTTTGACTTTGCAAAAAGCTGCATACATACTGCACTTGCTAAGGCAAAGAAGAGAATCGCTATAATCATTTCCATAAGAAAGAGATTAGAACGTTTTGGAAGTGTGCGTTTCATAATGTCAGTCCTCCTTTGCTCGTAAGTGCAGAGTCAATGCCTGTGAAGAACCGTCATCTTCTGTAAATTCTACGGTCAGAAGATGCCTGTCTTCTTCTTTCAAATGCAGAGTGCCGGACTCCATAAGGGTTGTTCCGTTTTCAAAAGAAACAGCGGAGCCGTCTTTTACGAATAATTCCATCAGATTTCCATCCTTGGTATAGATATAAGTGGTATAGGCTGAGTCCTCTAATGTCTCGTGGAGACAGAGAATATCCATTCCGTCCTTTTTCTGGATAGAGATACCGCCTGTGGTATCATATCCTTGCAGTTTCTGCTCCAGATAAGAGACAGGTGTAAAGACGGAATAGTCAAAAGAAGTCCGCTGTACCATATTTTCGTATAGGTTTGCTCCTGCCATTGTCACGTACAAAGCCGTAATCGTGAATACAAAGAAAAGAGAAATTGTAAACAATAAATCAATACTGTGGCTTTTAGAACGGTATTTTTTCATATTGTTACCTGCCTTTCCTCATAACGGTAATTTCCGGCATGATATTTTCTCCCTGAGGCTGATAGTCCACAAAAAAAAGTTCCTTATCATAGGTAATTCCGTAATCCTTTATGAGAGTATCCAGATTTTCGGGATAATAACCGTTCACTGCATAGTAATGTACGGTACTCTCTGTAATGGCGGAATAGAGGGTAGTCTCCTGTTCCCGTTCTGAGGTATCGGAAAGAGAAGTAATTCCCACATAAAAAACAAATAGAATTACCATAAAGATAAGAACAGAAAGAATCATATTCCGTAAAAAAGACTGTTGTTTTCTGGTTTCAAATCTTGCCATAACACCCTCCCTAAATCTGTGAGAGAATACCCATAAGAGGTATCATGACAGAGAGAAGTATCAGACCTACAATAATAGAAAGAATGGCAACTAAAGTAGGTTCAATAATGGAAATTGCATTTGCAATGGAATCGTCTAATTCATCTTCATACTGAGCAGAAATCTTTTGCATGGCATCGTCTAAGGAACCGGTGCGGTCACTGACAAGAAGCATACGGGCATGGATACCTGTAAAGATACCGGATTTTGCAAGAGCTTCTGCAAGAGGTTTTCCTTCTTCTAAAAGATTAGAACAGGCTTCAATTTTTTTCTCAAAGGTCGGATTGTGAATCAGTTTTCCAGCCATTTTAACACCCTCTTCCGGGATAAGGCCGCTCTTTAAGGTTAATGACATACCGCTTGCAAACCGGCATGCCGCGCTCTTATGATAGAAGGAGCGGGCAGGTCCAACGTTGGAAAAAATCTTTGCAGCCGCATTTCTTCCTGATTCTGTTTTGGAAAAATATAAAAACAAGACGATTAAAAGGGCTAAGATGGCAACAAAGACAATGGCATAATGATTTAATGCAGTGCCGATATTCATAAGTGCCTTTGGAAGCCCCGTCATACTGGTTCCGAACTGGGCAAATACCTGATGAAAGACAGGGAGTACCTTAGTTACAAGAATTAAAACCACCAGAATCATCATACCAATCATGATACATGGATAGGTGAGGGCACTTTTGATGGCAGCAGCCAGATTAGCTTCTCGCTCGTAATACAGAGCAAGAGATGCCATAACCTCATCCAGACGCCCTGCCTGTTCGCCAAGGCGTACCATGTTCAACATATAATCGGGAAAGACTCCGGTGTCTTCTAATGCCATGCTGAGAAGACCGACGCTGTTTAAGGTTTCCTGCATGGTAGTGAGAATCTCTTTTTCCTCAGCAGAAGAAGAATCCTCTAACATAATGGAGACTCCCTCCACCGGAGAAATCCCGGCTTTTAGAATCTCGGAAAACTGACTGGAAAAAGAAGCCAGTTCTGTATTAGAAAGTAGTTGCTTCGTATTCAATAAAGTATCCTCCTATCTTGAATATTTCAAAATATAATTAGAGCCATCACCCACGTAATCCTTTACGGAAGAGGAGCTGTTGCTTGCAGCAAAAGTCGGGTCCATCAAAGACCAGCTCTTTCCGTCGAACTCAATGATACGGTCTATC
Organism: Lachnospiraceae bacterium; assembly: GCA_051879115.1. GTDB lineage: Bacteria > Bacillota > Clostridia > Lachnospirales > Lachnospiraceae > Maccoyibacter. Next base: position 1,613 of record JBJELL010000020.1, on the reverse strand, counting down.
CATCCCGTTTCCTCGAGATAAACATTAATCCAGGCGTGGTATACATCTCCGGAATAACCGATTTCCAACTTAGTAGGAATCCCCTGAGAGCGGAGCATGGCGGTCATAAGGGCTGCGTAGTCAAAACAAATACCTTTTTTCGTATTTAAGGTCTCGTCCACATTGGGAAGATACCCGCTTTGTACAGTTGCTGCCTTGTCATAATCATATTCAATATTTTCAATTACATAATTATAAATCTGAGTTACTGCATCCAGCCCGTCGCTGCATCCTTTTGTCAGTTCTGAAGCCTTTTGTACAGCCTGACTGTCTTTTGTAAACCAGGTATACTGGTTTGGATAGAGGAAAGGTGAGAATTCGTCTTCTATCGTTACTTCAACGGTTTCCTGATAGAGATTGGAGTACATTTCATTTCCGGCATGTTCCCGTACATCCAGTGTGTAACTGCCGCTTCCGGCAGTAAAAGGAAGTGCCATCCATTCGTCAGAAGGCGGCAGATCATAGGTGTAACGGACATTGTCCGGTGTAACGATAAAGAATTTTACCTTGTCTTTTTCTCCGTGATATTTTGTCATAAGATAGCCCTTGGAAGTATTTGAAAGGTCTATCTCAATCGATTCATTTCCGGTTATGGAGGTCTGGTCAGCAGTAGGTGTAAGTACCTTTGGTGTGTTATCCCATGAACCGTTGGATGAATCAGAGGATGCACCGCCGTCTGAAGAACTGCATCCGGCGGTAACAGAAAGGAGCAGAAGTGATACGCAGAGCATACAGCGGCGTAAGAACTTTTGCATCCGTGAGCCTCCTTTGGTATAATCTATATTATAGGAAATATCATATCATTTTGGAAAGAAAATGTAAAAGAGAGAATTGGAAAATATATCAAAAGTAACGAAAAATCACGAAATTCTGTCACAAGCTGGTATGTGTCTATTGTTTGAAAATGGTTTGCACTGTAAAATGAGCATATAGGAACAAAGGACTAGTGCATAAGTACTAGTTTTGCGGCAGAACGAAAACAATTTGGAGATAAGAGGGGATTTGCTTATGTGGAAAAAAAGTTTGGCTTTTATCATGATTATATGTCTTATTTCCGGAATTATATTGAATGGTAGGCTGTATTCAAAAGCAGAAGAAGTGCCGAAAGAAGAGAGCACGGCAACAGCGGAAATTCAGGAAGAAGAGCAGAAAGAAATAGAGAAAACGGCTGTTTTAGAAGAGACGCAGGAAGAGGTCGAAGAGGAGAAAACAACTGCTGAAGCGGATAAAGAGGATGAGAAAATCAGTGAAGAAACAGAGACGCCAGCGGAGGTTCCACAGTCTATAGAACAGACAGAGGCTCCCGCTGAACAGACAGAGGAATCATCTGAAGAAGTAGAATTCCAACAGAAGATTTCATTTGCAAAGTTAAACAGCATGGTCAAGGGTGCTTCAAATGCCACAGAGAATGCAACGGTAAAAGTTTTAGTCTATAGAAATGAAACTGTTACTGAGATGGAGATTCCAACCGGTATGGTGGCTGAAAATGTGCCGCAGGATATGGAAAACTGTCATTTTGTAGGTGCGTATGTAGTGACAGAATCCGGCGAAGATGAGATTGCATATATTGGAAG
>JBJELL010000019.1:0-4694 GCA_051879115.1 Lachnospiraceae bacterium | reverse complement strand
TATCGGAATGCAGTGTGCTGTTATCTGGATGAAAAAAATGTGTATGAGTGTGAGGGAGAGAGTTTATGGGGAGTGCCTTTTCTGTTAACGGATTGTCTGCATGAGAAATATCAGCCAGGCTTTCCTTTAGACGGGCTTTCTGTGGAATTAAAGAGCGGCATCAGTTATTATGATTTAACGCAGAGCAGAAGAGATGAAATTGCAATAGGAGAAGGAATCAGAAGTTTTTTTGCAAAAATACTGGCAGAATCAAAAAGTTTGAAATAAGATAGTGAGGTATTTAGCAAGTGAAATATGCAGAAGAGGGGCGAAGGGAATGGCAAAGTCGACAAAATGGGTATTAGCGGAGTCTCTGAGAAAATTATTGACGGAAAAATCCTTTGATAAGATTACGGTGGTGGATATTGTCAAGGACAGTGGGATTAACCGTCAGACCTTTTATTATCACTTTAAGGATATCTATGATTTGGTGGAATGGATATTTGAAGAAGAGAACATGAAGGAATTAAAAGAAAAAGTAGGATATAGGACATGGGAACAGGGGTACTGGCAGATTCTCAATTATATTAAGGAGAATAAGCAGTTTGTCAAGAGTATCTATTATTCTTCGGGAAGAGAGATTTTAACAAGGTTTATGTATGATGCAGCCTATAGTTTTCTGCTGAACAGTATTAATGAGCAGGCAGGAGTTTTCGAGGTCAGAAAAGAGGATAAGGAATTTATTGCGAATTTTTACAAGCATGGATTCGTAGGTCTGATTCTGGACTGGATAGCAGGAGGAATGAAAGAGGAACCTCAAAGAATTGTAGAACGGCTGAGTATCCTGATTCATGGAGATATTATCAAAGCATTAAAGCGTTTTCAGGTAAACAAGAAGCTGGATATTGAGTTATAACATGAGGACAGAGTATGACATTACAGCAGTTAAAATATGCGATTACCATAGCGGACAGTAATTCGATGAATGAGGCAGCAAAACGTCTCTTTATCTCACAGCCGAGTCTGTCAAATTCCATACGGGATTTAGAAGAGGAACTTGGAATTGAACTTTTCATCCGAAGCAGCAGGGGAATCCTTCCCACACCGGAAGGGATAGAGTTCATCGGATATGCCAGACAGGTGGTGGAGCAGTACCGTCTGATAGAAGACCGCTATATTGAAAAAAAAGAGATAAAAAAGAAATTCAGTGTATCCACGCAGCACTATACTTTTGCTGTGAAGGCTTTCGTAGAACTGGTGAAAAAAATCGGAATGGATGAGTACGAATGTGCGGTACATGAGACGAAGACCTATGATGTGATTATGGATGTGAAGTCTTTTAAGAGTGAGATTGGAATTCTCTATCTGAATGATTTTAACCGGAAGGTATTACTTAAGCTCTTCAAAGAAAACGGATTAGAGTTTACGGAATTGTTTCCGTGTAAAACTTATGTCTATTTGTGGAGGGGAAACCCTTTAGCAAAGAAGAAGCAGATTACCTTTGCAGATTTAGAGGAATATCCCTGTCTGTCTTTTGATCAGGGAAATCACAATGCCTTTTATTTTGCAGAGGAGGTCTTAAGTACCTATGATTATAAACGGATTATTAAAGCGAATGACAGGGCGACGCTTTTGAACCTTATGGTGGGGCTAAATGCCTATACCCTGTGTTCGGGAATTGTATGTGAAGAACTCAATGGCGACGATTATTGTGCAATTCCTCTTGACTCGGAGGAGGAGATGATGATAGGCTATATTTCCAGAAAGGGAGTGCCATTGAGTACTTTAGGAAAGATGTATCTTGAGGAAATCGAGAATTACAGAAAGAGTATCTTATCCTGAATTTAGAAAATGGCTTTGCTATAGCTTTAAGCTATAACGGGCTGTTTTTTTTATGTATTAGCCAAGTCAGAAAAAAGCCAGTATAATAAACCTAGTCAAAGGAGAGGATGACATGATTGTATTCAAGGATGTCAGTAAGGTATTCCAGACAAAAGCCGGAAATGTCCAAGGATTGAATCAGGTAAATCTGCATATTCCAAAAGGAGAAATCTTTGGAATCATCGGAATGTCGGGTGCAGGCAAGAGTACCTTCATACGATGTATCAATTACTTAGAACGTCCAACTTCGGGAGAAGTTATTATAGACGGACAGAATATGGCAGATTTGTCAGAGAAAGAATTGAGAGAAACCAGAAAAGAAATCGGGATGATTTTCCAACACTTTAATCTTCTGATGCAGAAAAATGTATTAGATAATGTGTGTTTTTCCATGAAGGTTGCAGGAGTGAATACAAAGGAAGCAAAGCAACGTGCCTATGAACTCTTAGAAGTGGTAGGGCTTGCCGATAAGGCAAAAGCATATCCGTCCCAGCTTTCCGGCGGACAGAAACAGAGGGTGGCGATTGCAAGAGCGATTGCCAATAATCCAAAGATTTTACTCTGTGATGAGGCAACAAGTGCCTTAGACCCGCAGACTACCAAATCCGTATTAGAGCTGTTAAAAAGGATTAACCGGGAATACGGAATTACCATTGCCGTTGTCACTCATGAGATGTCCGTCGTGGAGGAAATCTGTGATAAGGTTGCCATCTTAGATGAGGGACATGTGGTGGAGACAGGAAATGTGACAGAGATTTTTGCTTCTCCGAAATCCCCGCAGGCGAAACGTCTGATCTTAGGAAGCAGCAATGGCATTGAACAGATGCAGGGAAGACACTGTATCCGCATTGTATTTAAGGAGAATTCCTCTTATGAACCGGTCATCGGAAATATGACTTTGCAATTTAAAATGCCGGTGAATATTCTCTATGCCAACACCCAGGATTTGAATGGAACTGCAACCGGAGAAATGATTTTGCAGCTTCCGGAAGATGCAGAAACAGCAGAAAGAATGGTGCAGTATCTAAAGGACAAAAATCTTTATGTAGGGGAGGTGGAACAGAATGTTTTCATCTGAAGTAGTTAAAATGATATATGAAGGTTTTTGGGAGACGATTTATATGACCCTTGTTTCCACCGCATTGGGATATGTGTTAGGACTCCCCCTTGGAATTACTCTTGCGGTTACCGATAAAGACGGAATCAAACCCAACCGGGTGGTTTACCGTATTCTCGATATCATATCGAATATTATACGAAGCGTGCCGTTTTTGATTCTGTTAATCGTCATTATTCCACTGACAAAGCTTTTGGTTGGAAAGAGTTACGGTTCGAGTGCAACCGTCGTTCCTCTTGTGATTGCAGCAGCTCCGTTTATTGCCCGAATGATTGAGTCCTCCTTAAAAGAAGTAGACGAAGGAGTCATTGAGGCGGCAAAGAGTATGGGAGCCGGAACATGGACGATTATTTTTAAGGTCATGTTAGTAGAAGCGAGAACTTCATTGATTGTAGGTGTAACCATCGCCCTTGGTACGATACTTGGATATTCCGCTATGGCAGGAACTGTCGGCGGAGGCGGACTTGGAGACATTGCCATCCGGTATGGTTATTACCGCTACGAATCGGATATTATGATTGTTACGATTGTAATATTAGTCATCATTGTACAGGTACTTCAGGCACTTGGTATGATGCTGTCAAAGAAATTAGACAGAAGAAATAAATAAGAAAAAGGAAAGGTGAAAGAGAATGAAAAAAAGAATTTTATCATTAACACTTGTAGGAATCTTAGCAGTTGGAGCATTAGCTGGATGCGGAAGTTCCGATAAGGCAGAAAAAAAAGAAGCAACAGATACGAAAGAAGATAAGACCATTACGGTGGCTGCATCTGAAACACCCCATGCAGAGATTTTAGAGCAGGCAAAGAAAATCTTAGAAGAAGACGGATGGGATTTAGAAGTGACCGTATTCAACGATTACGTTCAGCCAAACGAGGTTGTAGAAAGCGGCGATTTTGATGCAAACTATTTCCAGCACATTCCATATTTAGAGAGTTTTAATAAAGATAAGGGAACCCATCTTGTAAACGCAGGCGGTATCCACTATGAACCATTCGGAATCTATCCGGGAACAAAGAGTGATTTAAAAGACATTGCAAAAGGTGATGTGATTGCAGTTCCAAACGATACCACAAACGAAGCCCGTGCACTGTTACTCTTACAGGATAACGGCATTATTAAATTAAAAGAGGGTGCCGGTTTAGAAGCAACGGTAAATGATATTGTGGAAAATCCATATGAAGTAGAGATTCAGGAGTTAGAAGCAGCACAGGTATCCCGTGTGACAGGTGAGGTAGCATACGTGGTATTAAACGGTAACTATGCCTTAGAAGCAGGATATTCCGTAGGAAAAGACTCTATCGCATATGAAAAAGCAGATTCAGAGGCAGCAAAGACCTATGTAAATGTCATCGCTGTAAAAGAAGGAAATGAGGACAGTGAGAAGATTCAGGCATTAGTAGAAGTTCTGAAATCTGATGAGATTAAGCAGTACATCAATGACACTTATGATGGAGCAGTTATCCCATTTGAGTAACAGTCCAGCCATAACCTGTGGCAGGGGCAACCGCACGAATCATTTTTCTACTGATAAAAACAGGTTATCGGAAGATGGAGGTTCTTGATAATAAATCATGGATTTTTTGAATCATATTGGTATGACTTTTAACACCATGCGTAAAATTTGGGGAGCAGATGTTTGTTATCAAATTGTGTGTCTTTTCAGATTCGACATGATTTTCTAAGAAGTCCGTCTAAGGAAGACAGCGTACCGGC
>JBJELL010000018.1:0-4732 GCA_051879115.1 Lachnospiraceae bacterium | reverse complement strand
TCTCCGGTATCAAGTCCCTCATCCATGCGCATGGTGGTGACACCGCTGACTTTATCTCCATTGATAACTGCCCACTGAATCGGCGCTGCCCCTCTGTATTTTGGCAAAAGAGACGCATGAACATTCACACAACAGTATTTTGGCATCTCCAAAATTTCCTTTGGAAGAATCTGTCCAAATGCCACAACCACAATACAATCCGGCTGATATTTCTCTAACACTTCTATACTTTCCTTCTGGCGCACCTTCTTAGGCTGAAACACCTCAATCCCATGTGCAAGAGCTGCCTCTTTTACCGGTGGATACTGTAACTTCCCGCTTCTGCCCTTTGGCTTATCCGGCTGAGTCACCACAAGTGCCACCTCATGTCCTGCCCCAATCAGTGCCTCTAATGTTCCCACCGCAAAATCCGGCGTTCCCATAAAAATAATCTTCATCTGACTATTCTTCCTCCTCATATCTTACATCATAAATATCCCCTTCTACGAGTTCGGTATACAGATGTCCATCTAAATGATCCAGTTCATGGCAGAAAGCCCTTGCCAATAACTCGGTTCCTTCTAACTCTCTTTCCACCATATTCTCATCTAAAGCACGTACCTTCACATAATTCGGTCTTGTCACCTGCCCAGCCTTTCCCGGCAGACTTAAGCATCCCTCATCTCCCGTCTGGCTTCCATCCGTCTCTACAATCGTTGGATTAATCAATACAATCGGACCCTCTCCCACATCAATCACCACGATTCTTTTCAACACTCCGACCTGGCTTGCCGCAAGTCCTACTCCGTTTGCTTCGTGCATAGTCTCTATCATATCCTCAATTAACGTTGCAATCCTAGGTGTCATTTCCGTAACCTCTCTGCATCGTTTGTTCAGTACTTCGTCTCCTTGAATTCTGATTGTTCTAATTGCCATTATTGTCCTCCTTGTGATTATGTATGTGTTTTAGAAGGCATTTACGGGATTGAAATCGAACTGGATATTCACATTCCCGGAAAATCCCTCCGCCTCAATATATGCTTCTAATCTGTCTTTAACCTCCACCAAAGTTTCATAACGGTTACTCTTCAAATAAATGACCTGTCTGTAGATATCATTGATTTTAGCTACTGTAGGAGCTGCCGGCCCGATGACAGATAACATTTTTATCTGCATGGCCTCGATATTTTCTGCTAACAGTTTTGCCGTATTCTCGCTGGCAGTCTCCTCTTTTGAGGATATCAGAATAACTAACAGATTCCAGACCGGCGGATAATTCAACAAGTCTCTGTAGCGAATTTCCTGTTCGTAGAATGCTTCGTAATTCTGTTCCTTAGCAGCGGTGATACTGTAGTGTTCCGGGGTGTAGGTCTGGATGACTACCTCGCCTGCTTCTTCCCCCCGTCCCGCTCTTCCTGCCGCCTGAGTCAGCAGTTGGAATGTCCGCTCCGAAGAATGATAGTCATGGATATAAAGAGACATATCTGCGGCTAAGACTCCTACTAATGTAACATTGGGAAAATCATGTCCTTTGACAATCATCTGGGTTCCGATTAAGATATCCGCCTCCTGATTGGAAAATGCCGATAATATGTTTTCATATCCGTCCTTTGTCCTTGTGGTGTCCATATCCATACGCAGCGTTCTCGCTGTTGGAAAACGTTTTTTTATGATTTCTTCAATTTTTTGTGTTCCGGCTTTAAAACCTCCGATGTACTTTGAACCACATTCCGGACAGAGCGCCGGTTCTGCTTCTTCATAGCCGCAGTAATGACAAATAAGGCGTCCACCTTTGTGCTGGCTGAGTGATACATCACAATGTGGACATTTTATAACATTTCCGCAGGCTCGGCAAGAGATAAATCCTGACAATCCCCTGCGGTTGATAAAAAGCATAATCTGCTGTCTCTTTTTTAATCTGTCTTCAATAAGCTCCTGCAATTTTGTACTTAAAATGGAGCGATTTCCTTTTTTCAGTTCTTCCCTTAAGTCTATGACATGACATTCAGGAAGAGGTCTTTTCTGGACACGCTCTTTTAATTCTAAGAGTTTGTATTCTCCCTGTTTTGCTCTATAATAGCTTTCTAAGGATGGAGTTGCGGAACCTAAGATTACGGCTGCACCAGCCATTTTTGCACGCCTGATAGCAGTCTCCCTTGCGTGATATTTGGGTACGGTTTCACTCTTATAAGAGGTCTCGTGTTCCTCGTCTATGATGATAATTCCTAAATTTGAAAACGGTGTGAACAAGGCAGAACGAGGACCTATCATTACATCTATCTCTCCGTTTTTTGCCCGCTCAAACTGATCGAAACGCTCTCCCGAAGAAAGTCTTGAATTCATAATAGAAACTCTCTCTCCAAAACGTCTGTAAAAGCGCATGACTGTCTGGTATGTTAAGGCAATCTCCGGTATCAGCACGATTGCCTGACGTCCTTTTTCAATGGTCTTTGCAATCAATTCCATATAGACTTCCGTCTTACCGCTTCCGGTAACTCCATGTAAAAGGCAGGTATGATATTCTCCCTTTTCGATATCTTCCCATATCTTATCCACCACTTTTTGCTGTGAGGGATTCAGACTGATTCCGGACTCTTCTTTTTTCAACTGCCGGATGGGATTTCGGTAATCTCTTTTAGAAATTATTTTCACAATTCCCTGCTCTTCTAATGCCCGGATTACTGCCGTCTGGACTCCCAGTTTTTTTGTAATCAGCTCCTTTGGCAGTTCTCTTTGTTCTAACAAGGCATCTAAGAGTTTTCTTCTTGCAACGCTGTTTTTTCGGTTACATTCCACAAAACGTTTTTCCGCCTCCGCCGGTTCTAAGGCAAGGGCTACCGTCTGTTTTTGCTTTTCGTTTTCCCGGCGTTTGATGGGAATGACGGTTTTTAGTGCCTGATTCATCGTACCGCCGTAATTTTTTCTCATCCATCCCGCAAGGGCTATCAATTCGGTTTCGATGGGAATTTTATCCTCTAAAATAGCGGCAATCGGTTTGATTTTATCTACATCGAAGGTTGGTTCTTCCGATAATTCCAGTACATAGCCTGTAATTTTCCGCCCGCCTTTTCCAAAAGGGACTTCTACCGGCATACCAACGGCAATCTTTTCTTCTAATTCTTTAGGCACTAAATATTGAAAAGTCCGGTCTAATTTTTCTAATGAGATATCTATGATAATATCCGCATACAATGCCATTTCCATTCTCCGTTTCCTAAAATCTGTTATGTTTCATGCCATTTCCCGTCAGGCTTTTAATTCTTCTAGGACCTCAGCAATCAAATTTCTCTCATCCATTGGATATTTGACACCCTTTATCTCCTGATAGTCCTCATGGCCTTTTCCGGCTAAGACAATAACATCACCCGGTCTGCCATGTTCAATGGCATAGCGGATAGCTTCTTTTCTATCAATAATTTCCACGTATTCTCCATCCGTCTTACCGATTCCCACCTTGATATCATCGATGATTGCCTGCGGTTCTTCAAAACGCGGATTGTCCGAAGTAATAATCGTCAAATCAGCCAATTTTCCCGATACCTCGCCCATCTCATAGCGGCGTAGTTTTGAACGGTTTCCACCACATCCGAACAGACAGACTAATCTTCCCGGCTCATACTCTTTTAAAGTAGTCAGAAGGCTTTCTAAACTCATGGCATTGTGAGCATAATCAATCATCAGTGTAAACTCGTCGGACACCTTTACCATTTCAATTCTGCCCTTGACCTTTGCTACCTTCAATGCCTTTTTCATATCCTCTATGGAAACATCAAAGTGATGACAGATTGCGATTGCTGTTAAGGAATTATAGACACTGAATTTTCCCGGCACATCAATCTCCACCTCACAGTTCACAAGACCTTCTACGGTATATGCCACACCCAGATAGCCTTTTTCTTTTACCAGCTTCGTATTAACGGCACGAATATCCGCATCCTTTGAAAAACCAAAGGTCTCCACCTCGCAGGTGTGTCCTTTTAAGACCCCGTTCACATGCTCATCGTCCACATTGACGATACCTAATTTACACTGCTTGAACAGCATGCCCTTACATTCCATGTACTCTTCAAAGGAAGCATGTTCATTTGGTCCGATATGGTCCGGCTCTAAGTTGGTAAAAATACCGATTTCAAAAGTAAATCCTGCCACCCGGTGCATCATAAGTCCCTGAGAAGACACTTCCATCACACAACAGTTGCATCCGGCATCTAACATTTTTCTAAAGTATTCCTGAATAATATAGGACTCCGGTGTGGTATTACTCGCAGGAATGACCTCATCCCCAATAATCGCCTCAATGGTTCCAATCAGTCCCACCTTATAACCGGCACTCTCCAAAATGGATTTTACCATATAGGTTGTAGTGGTCTTTCCCTTCGTTCCGGTCACACCAATCACTCTTAATTCCTCAGCCGGATATCCGAAATAGGCCGCAGATAAAAGTGCTAATGCATATCTGGTATCTTCCACCTTAATGACCGTCACACCTGCCGGTATTTCTACTTCCTCCTGCACAACCACCGCTGTGACTCCTTTTTCTACTACTTCTTTTATAAATGTATGACCGTCTACGGCAGTTCCCTTGATGCAGACAAATAAATCATCTTTGGATGCTTTTCTCGAGTCGTAAATCAGATTAGAAATCTCAATGTCTTCGCTACCCTGTAAGCAGGTGTAGTCCAATCGTTCAAGTAAAGTTTTTAAATTTGACATGGTTGTTCCTCTTTTCTATCATTGTGGGGCGGGGATGGAG
>JBJELL010000017.1:0-4777 GCA_051879115.1 Lachnospiraceae bacterium | reverse complement strand
GATTTGTTATCTCTTGCGAACTGTCTCTCACCCTGTACAACGTTGATATCTACTGCAGTCTGATTGTCTGCTGCTGTTGAGAAAATCTGGCTCTTCTTAGTAGGAATCGTTGTATTTCTCTCGATTAATCTGGTTGCAACACCACCCATAGTCTCGATGGATAAGGATAATGGTGTTACGTCGAGTAAGAGGATTTCACCTGCGCCGGCATCTCCTGCTAACTTACCACCCTGGATAGAAGCACCGAGTGCAACACATTCATCCGGATTTAAGGATTTGCTTGGCTCTTTTCCTGTCAACTGTTTTACTTTATCCTGTACAGCAGGGATTCTTGTAGAACCACCTACTAACAATACCTGACCTAAATCTGAAGCTGTCAGACCTGCATCTCTTAATGCATTCTGTACAGGCTCTGCTGTCTTCTCTACTAAATCGTGTGTCAACTCATCGAATTTTGCACGAGTTAAATTCATATCGAAGTGTTTTGGACCTTCTGCTGTTGCTGTGATGAATGGAAGGTTGATGTTGGTTGTTGTTGCAGAGGATAATTCTTTCTTTGCTTTCTCTGCTGCTTCTTTTAATCTCTGAAGTGCCATCTTATCTGTGGATAAGTCTACGCCTTCTGCTTTCTTAAACTCAGCTAACATCCATTCTGTAATCTTCTGGTCGAAGTCATCTCCACCAAGTCTGTTGTTACCGGATGTGGATAATACTTCGATAACACCCTCACCGATTTCGATGATGGAAACGTCGAAAGTACCGCCTCCTAAGTCGTATACCATGATTTTCTGCTCTTTTTCATTGTCAAGACCATATGCAAGAGCTGCTGCTGTAGGCTCGTTGATGATACGTTTTACATCAAGACCTGCAATCTTACCTGCATCTTTTGTTGCCTGACGCTGTGCATCGTTGAAATAAGCCGGAACTGTGATAACTGCCTCTGATACTTTTTCTCCTAAGTATCCTTCTGCATCTGCTTTTAATTTCTGAAGAATCATTGCAGAGATTTCCTGTGGGCTGTATTTCTTATCGTCGATGGCTTTCTTATAATCTGTACCCATTTCTCTTTTGATGGAAGAGATGGTTTTTTCTGCATTTGTAACAGCCTGACGTTTTGCAGGCTCACCTACTAATCTTTCACCTGTTTTTGTAAAAGCTACAACGGATGGTGTCGTTCTTGCACCTTCTGTATTTGCGATAACTACCGGTTTACCGCCTTCCATAACTGCTACACAGCTGTTTGTTGTTCCTAAATCAATACCAATGATTTTACTCATAAGTCATTCCTCCTAAAATATATGAATTATTATTGTTTACTATTGTACTACTGCTACCATACTGTGTCTTACTACACTTTCGCGGTAGGTATAGCCCTTTTGTAATTCCTGGGCTACGGTTCCGGATTCTAACTCGTCATTTTCTACCTGCATAACGGCATTGTGTAATTCCGGATCAAATTCTTTCCCAACAGCTTCTATCGGTGCCACTCCTGCCTGCTCTAATTCTGTCATAAGCTGTTTATATATCATGTTCATTCCATCGGCAAAAGCGCTTCCCTGTTCCTCTTCGGGAATTGCTGCAAGTCCTCTTTCAAAGTTGTCTACAACCGGTAAGATTTTTTCGATGATGCTTTTTGCTCCGACTTCAAACATCTGGGCTTTTTCTTTTTCCGTTCTTTTACGGAAGTTATCGAATTCTGCCATCTGGCGTTTTACTCTATCTTGTAATTCTTCGATTTGCTCATCTCTTTTGTCTTTTTTCTTTTTGGACTTCTTACTCTTTTTCTCTTCTTTGGAATCTTCTTCTGCTGTCTCTTCCGATTCGTTTTCTTCGGTCTTGGCATCAGCCTGAACAGTTTCTTCGGATATATCTTCCGTGTTTTCTGTTTCGGTATCCACGGTTACATCTTCTTTCTGTTCCGTTTCCTGATTTAAGTTTTCTTCCATATTGTTCCACCTTTCTATTTCTAATCTTTCGGCTTGTGAAAGATTTCATCCAGTTGTACTTTCAAAGTCTTCAGGTTATCCACCACATTTTCATAGTCCATTCGCTTTGGTCCTATGATTCCGATGGTTCCCTGTACACCCTCTCCTAACTCATAGGTTGCTGTTACAACACTGCAGTCCTTCATGGTCTGGATTGGTGTCTCATTTCCTATATAAACCTGAATCCCTGTATTCTCCTTTGAGTTCAAGGTCTCAGATACAAGGCTGGCTAATTCCTGTTTTTCTTCAAAGGCTGCGATTAACTCGCTGGCATTCTTAGAATCGCTCAACTCCGGATATTTAAAGAAGTTCGTTGCTCCACTAGTATAAATCTGTAAGTCTTCGTCTTCTCCGATTGCCTCAGCTACAGCGTCTAAAACTTCACTGACAATCCCGCTGTCAACTCCTGCCTGTTCTTTTAACAGGGAAATCATTCCTAAATTAATCTGATCTATGGAAAGACCATTTAGATTTGTATTCAACAGAATATTCAGCTTTAGGAGTCTTTCATTTCCAAGCGGTTCGCTGACGGAAATGATTTTGTTCTTCACAATATTTCCTTCTCTTACGATGACAGCTAATATCTGTTCTTCATCTACCTGTGAAAGCTGAATGAACTTAATCCGGCTCTGCTGGTAACTTGGGGCACTGATCATTGCGGCATAGTTGGTATTGGTGGCAAGTACTTTGGCAACCTGCTTTAATACCTTTTCCATTTTTTCCGTATGCTCAATCATGAATTCCTTCATCTCGGTTACTTCTTTATCTTTTTCTTCCATTAACTGGTCTACATAGAAGCGGTAACCTTTATCGGAAGGAATACGTCCTGCGGAAGTGTGCGGCTGAAGAATATATCCCATCTCTTCTAAGTCCGCCATTTCATTACGGATGGTTGCAGAACTCAAATTCAAATCCGTATATTTGGAAATCGTTCTTGAACCTACCGGCTCGCCGGTCTCTAAATAATTACGAATAATTGCTTTTAGAATTTTCATTTTTCTTTCGTCAAGCTCTGCCATGTGTTCACCCCATCTTCTTTATCTTGTTAGCACTCGTTTTGGTGGAGTGCTAACATCTATGTATTTAAGATAGCACCGATGTTTTTTTTTGTCAACTGCTAATTATGCTTTTTTTATGATTTTATATTTTCTTAATATTTCTTCTTCCATTATAGAATCTGCAAAAACTTTCTTATTATTTCATATATAACAAAAAAGAGTATGGAAAATATTTTTCTACTTTCCAATACCCTTCTTTGTCTTTGACTATTCTTCTATACGCCTTAAAAAATTATCAAACTGTGGTACAGTAAAATCAATCTCTCCATGCCTGGTTGCATAAATTAATCCCTTACTAATCAACTGTGCTCGCACAGGCGAAATTGCATTTACCTTGCTTCCTAATATCTGTGCCACGTTAGATATTGTACATGGTAATTCTCCACACTTTACCATTGCCATCATGAATTTTATTTCTTTTGCTGTACATCGCTCATACCTTACTTTAAAAAAACCTCCATCTAAGGCTTTGTAAAAACTCTCCTCTGTTTCTAACACATGACTTAACTCTATCTTATTTACTTCTTCAGAAATGTCCCAGATAATTTTACAATACTCCTGAATAAAATAAGGATATCCCTCCGTTATTTCTACAATTCTTCTAACCGCCTCTTTCGCATAAAATACATTCTGATCCTTAGCCGGTTCTGTGATGGCCAATTCTGCCTCTTGCGGTTCTAATGCTCCTACCTCTTCAAACTGAAACAATCTTTCTGAATAGGATTTTGCTTCTCCTAACTCTTTAAAAATTTTGGGTAATCCTGCACCGAAAATCATAATTGGGAGACGCTTCTGATTAACTCTGTGAAGTGCATTCACTAATGCTTCTAATTCAACTTTTTTCAAATATTGAATTTCGTCAATAAATATTACAATGGTATCTCCCGATTTCTCGGCTGCATAGCCTAATGAAAGAAATACATCCGTAAGATTATCTGCTAGCAAATCATCAGGATTTATAATTCCCTGTAATTCACCTAATCCTGCACTAAAAGAACCTTCTTGAGGATTATAGGTTACGCTCAAGGATTTAATTGCCATCATTATTTTATTCCCCAATTCTTTTACACGTTCTTCTCTGCTAATCTGCCGCAAAAATTTATATGCTGTCTTTGTAAGCTGATTGATAAACCCGCTTTTTTCTTTTACTTCTATATGATCATAAATAATGTTATATTCTTCTGCAATTTCCTCAATTCTATTTAATAAAACTGTTTTTCCTACGCCTCTTAACCCATAATAAACTATGGAACGCTGTGGATATCTCTGCTGTAACGCATACATGACCTTTCGGGCATTCTCTACTGCATGTTCTCTTCCTGCTAAGTATGCTGGTTTAAATCCTGCACCAGGGGTATATGGATTCGCATTACGCATATTATCACCCTTTCTGATTCTATTTCGTTTATTATACTTTAAAACCGTTCTAATAACAACAGAAACATTTATTACCGATATGAACCGAAAAAAATATTATATATTTCTAACAATATTTCATCTTTTCTTTTTCTGTAAGCTCTGCTTTCTCAAATAAATCCGGTCTGCGTTCCTTCGTGCGAAGAATGGACTGCTCTCTTCTCCACTCATCCACTTTTTTATGATTACCGGACAACAGAATCGGCGGTACTGCCTTTCCATTCCAGATTTCCGGTCTTGAATACTGCGGGTATTCTAAGAGGTTGCCTTCTAAGGACTCTGTCTCACCGGATTCCTGATTTTTCAGTACTCCCGGAA
>JBJELL010000016.1:0-4779 GCA_051879115.1 Lachnospiraceae bacterium | reverse complement strand
AAGCTGTCTCTCATTTAGACGGACTTCTTAGAAAATCTGTTGAATGTTGAAAAGACACACATTATCACAGATAACAAAGACATACTTCTGAAATTTTTGGCATGTTGTTAAAAGTCATATCAATCTTATCAAAAAATCCATTCCGTATCTCAAAAATAACCAATCTTCCGATAAGTCACTCTATCGGTATAAAAATTATTTTGCGACAGTCTCTTTCGCTTTCTCTAATCCTGGGTATTTACAATCGTATCCCGGATAGCATCCATTTCTGCATCAGTCAGCTCCACAGAGGTGAAGTGAAGCATATCGTTATCTGCATCTTCATAGCGTGGAATCAGATGCAGATGGAAATGGAACATAGTCTGTCCTGCGGTAGCTCCATTATTCTGAAGCAGGTTAAAACCATCGCAGTTTAAGGAAACTGTCATCTTTGTGGCAAGTTTTTTGGCAACCTTCATAATCTTAGCGGCAATGTCCTCATCAATATCATAGATGTTAGTATAGTGCTCCTTTGGAATGATGAGAGAGTGTCCCTTAGAGGTAGGACTTAAGTCCATAATCGCGATGACATCCTTATCTTCATAGATTTTTCTCGAAGGAATTTCTCCTGCTGCAATTTTACAAAAAACACAATCATCTTTCTTCATTATAATTCTCCTATCACTATTCAAAAATAAAAATATGGTCTAACATACGAAGAGTCTTAAAATTACCCTTTGCCGTCATCTCTCCGGTCATAAAGGCTCTTTGGAAGGTCATCTGACCGGAAATAATCTTCTCTAATACGGAGGCAGTCATTTTTGCATAGACATCAATGGACTCCTGCTGTCCGTAATAACAGTTCAGATTCTCACCGTCGACTTCAATCACAAGTGATTTCTTCTGTCCCTCAATCATGAACAGGTAGTTTGCCACGAAGTCACTCTTTGGTACAAAGTGGGATTCCAGATCCAGAATATAAGATGGACCGTCGTTAGAATCAGACTGCTCTAAGAGGTCTTTGAACATGCTTGAAAGTTCTTCAATATCTTCCTTTTGCTGCTTCACGTAAGTATCATCTGCCACGTATTTTGAAAGCTGTTCCGTTTCCTGCGGAGTCAGCTCTAGAGACTGGGTACGTAAAACAGATTGTTTTACCGCCTGATTACTGGTAGGAAGCCCTTTTAATTTCTGGGAAATGGAACGATAGAGATTCTCTGCTTTCTTTTCAATCATCAGAGCATAGTCCTGATTCATTTCAAAGGATACCATATCCTCTACATAGCCGCAAAGACCATTGCAGGGAAGACCGCCAAGCATCTCCCAGGCATTTTCCAAAGCCATCATGCCTTCCCGCTCTCCATATGTAGTTGACATAACAACAGGCTGCATATAAAGGGACTGAATCTTCTCTTTATCACCATAGAGCCAGCAGGCATCTAAGAACTGGTACATATATCCGCCGATACCAAGCCATTCTACCGTTGTGGCGAGAATGATGCCGTCCGCATCTTTCATCGTCTGAGGAAGAGTAGGGATGCTGTTCTTGTATTCATAGATATTATAGCGTTCTACAGTGACCCGCAGCTCGGTAAAAACATTCTGCATCTTTTTTAAGACGTAGAGAGTCGGATCGTCTAATAGACCACGTCCACCGTAGTAAATATTAATTTTCATAAAACACCTCTTTCCGACGTTTTTAAAAGACAATTTCTGCTCATATCTTAACATAACCGGAGTAAAATATAAATATTTTTCTTGTAAAAAGAGACAATAATCATTACAATGTTCCTATGGAAGCGAGATATTTTAGATATCAATATGAGAATACGCAGGATGGCATCATACAGTCAGGATGTATATGGGATGCGGAATATACCAGGAAAACAATATACCTGTATATGGCAGGAGAGTATACAAAGACTCCTAAGACAAAGCGGAAAAATGAAGGAGGTCTTAATATTGTACCAGAAGAATCCACGCTTGATCTTTTCGTTTTAGGAGCGTATACCATTCCCTATATCCGGCGTCTGACAGAGATTTTACAGGAGAGAAAAGTTCGGACAGTGGTTCTGCCCTATGTACCACCTACGATTCGTTCAGGCGTTGTTACATATTTAAAAGAAGCAAATGAATATACAGAAGAGCTGAAAAAGTTCTTAGGAGCACCTTATGCTTATCTAAAGGCACAGGGTGTTGAAAATGTTTATCTGTTGTATGGAAATGGTCCCATATTCAATGAAAGAAGCTGTAGTATAGAAGAGGGGCATTATTTTAAGAGGATAGACAGGCAGATACAGGAAATGATTAGTGAGATGGAAGGAGTGGAGATTCCGGTCTATCAGGCGGGTTACATTGTAGAAAATGAGTGGTTATATTACTTTGGTTTTTATAGTGTGGATGTACCAAGATGCGGAATGATCATGTCGTTAGAGACAATTACCATGTTCAGCGGACCGATTCATCATAAAAAAAGTCAGATGGACTGCCGGTTTTCTTCAAAAGTCTTTACAAGAGAGCAACGTTGTAATATAGAAATAAAGGGACGTTATGATACCTGTGCGTTGAAATGTCTGTACCGCAATGATTACGACAGAATGAAAAAGCATATGGATGAAAACCATGAAGTACTTAAGGTAGGACTTTTGAATCTGGGAAATGTAAATCTGAATATCAGTCTGAACAATGTCATTGCCCGATATGCCTATGTATTAAAGCAGGTGAGGGGGATTTCCGTGCCCAACTGTGGAAACTGGAAAAATTGGAACCAGAAGTTGTTGTCTGTTTTTGCAGAAACGGACATTCAGTATTTTGTCTGTGCAGGGGGAAAGAACACCGACAGCGATGTGATAAGGGATATTGTCATGTCGAGTACCTTTAACCGTTTTATCAATGTAAACGAAGAATTTGCCCAATGTTTTTCCGGTTATATTATACCAAAAGAAGAAAATTGACGAAACTTGCGATGAAAAAAGAGGCTTGTCCCCTTTTCAGAGCAGGTTTCTTTTTTTATAATAAAAATGAAACTATACATTATATAAGAAAGAAGAGGTAAATATGCAGGATATGATTCTAAGCAAAGTAATTCTCTATGCACCGACAGGAATTTTTATTGTAATGCTGATTTTAGCATTCATCCTGACTGCAAATTTACGACAGATGAAAAGATTAAATAAGAGACTAAACGATACCTTAAAGAAGGCAGAAGACTATTTTGACTATATCATAGAAGAGGAAGAAAGGACCGAAGAAACTAAGGTAAAAACTGTGGAAAAAAAGGAGTCCAAAGGTGCACAAAAAGCCAAAGAAGCCGCCCTTTTGCAGGACGTTTTAATGGAATATTTTCCTTGAAAATACATAGGCTGTTTGCTAAAATTTAAGTATCTTATACAAAGGAGTGTTTGAAATGGAAAAAATCACATTTGACTACTCAAAAACGGCTGATTTTATCAGTGAAGAAGAAATCGGCTATATGAGCAAACTTACAGAACAGGCGAAAGAAGTATTAGTATCAAAAAATGGGGCAGGAAATGACTATGTAGGATGGGTAGACCTTCCGGTGGACTATGATAAAGAAGAA
The DNA here is from genome assembly GCA_051879115.1 of Lachnospiraceae bacterium. Classification (GTDB taxonomy): domain Bacteria; phylum Bacillota; class Clostridia; order Lachnospirales; family Lachnospiraceae; genus Maccoyibacter. Next base: position 1,220 of record JBJELL010000016.1, on the reverse strand, counting down.
TTTGCCCGTATCGAGAAGGCAGCAGAGAAAATCAAAGGGGATTCTGATGTATTAATCGTTATCGGTATTGGCGGTTCCTATCTGGGAGCAAGAGCAGCCATCGAGTTCTTAAGACACGGATTCTACAACAATCTGCCAAAGGAAAAGAGAGGCACACCGGAGATTTATTATGTAGGAAATAACATCAGTTCCACTTACCTTCAGGGTGTAATTGACGTTATCGGAGACAGAGATTTTTCCGTAAATGTTATCTCAAAATCCGGTACTACCACAGAGCCGGCAATCGCATTTCGTATCTTCAAAAAAATGTTAGAGGATAAATACGGAAAAGAAGAGGCAGCAAAGAGAATCTACGCCACCACAGATAAGGCAAGAGGAGCTTTAAAAGACCTTGCAACCAAAGAGGGATATGAGAGCTTCGTCGTACCGGATGATGTAGGCGGACGTTTCTCCGTTCTTACCGCAGTAGGGCTTCTCCCAATTGCAGTCAGCGGCGCAGATATCAAGGCATTGATGGAGGGAGCTGCAAAGGGAAGAGAACTCGCTATCAATGAAAAATTTGAGAACAACGACGCTATGAAATATGCGGCAATCCGCAACATTTTACTTAGAAAAGGAAAATCCGTAGAAGTACTTGCAAACTATGAACCGGCACTTCACTATATCGGTGAGTGGTGGAAACAGTTATACGGAGAATCCGAAGGAAAAGACCAGAAGGGAATCTTCCCGGCAGCCGTTGATTTTACCACGGATTTGCATTCTATGGGACAGTTCATCCAGGACGGTGCCAGAATCATGTATGAGACCGTGATGTGTGTGGAAGAATCCAAAGAGACTATCACGATTGAAAAAGAGCCGGTAGACTTAGACGGACTCAACTACTTAGCCGGAAAAACCATGGATTTTGTAAACAAGAGTGCTATGAACGGAACCGTTCTCGCACACACTGATGGAAACGTACCAAATCTGATGATTAAGATTCCAAAAATGGACGAATATTCCTTAGGACAGCTCTTCTATTTCTTTGAGTTTGCCTGTGGTGTCAGCGGTTACATCTTAGGTGTAAATCCGTTTAACCAGCCGGGTGTGGAAAGCTACAAACGCAACATGTTTGCCCTCCTTGGAAAACCGGGTTACGAAGAAGAGAGAGAAGCCTTATTAAAGCGTCTGTAATGTAAAAACTTGACAAACTGAAAAACCTCTGATATAATCCCGTAATA
>JBJELL010000015.1:0-4786 GCA_051879115.1 Lachnospiraceae bacterium | reverse complement strand
GCGGCATTTGGCATCTTTACAGATGTTTCCTATGCAACCAGTCAGGAACTGAAAAATGTTTTAGGTCATGTGGCATATATATTAGAAGGAGCAAAGAGACTTCATACCATCAAATCTTACCACATGAGGGTAGAATATGATGAAAAAGAAATTGAAGGAGACTTCCTTTTAGGAATGATTACGAATTCCACATCAGTAGGAGGCTTTAAGGGAATGACCGGAAAAGATGTCCGCTTAGATGACGGATTATTTGAGGTTACTCTGATTCACAAGCCGAAGAATATTTTAGAACTGAATGAGATTATTGCGAGTCTTACGAACTTGAAAGATAATACGGATTTGATTGATTCTTTCCGTGCAGACAGGGTACAGTTCTTTTCAGAAGAAGAGATTCCGTGGACATTAGACGGAGAATTTGGTGGAGAACACAAAGAAGTGAATATAAACAACAATTACAGGGCAGTAGATATCGTGATTCAGGAGAAAAGTGAATAGAACACTTGAATTTGAGGCAGATTGAAAGTATACTATAAGTGTAATTATAAGGAGATTATGGAGGGCAAATATGTTAGTATCAACAAAGGAAATGCTTGCAAAAGCGAAAAAAGGACACTATGCAGTAGCACAGATTAATATTAACAATCTGGAATGGACCAAGTCCGTATTAGAAGTAGCTCAGGAATTAAATTCACCGGTAATCTTAGGAGTATCAGAGGGTGCCGGAAAATACATGGGAGGATATAAGACAATCGTAGGAATGGTAAACGGAATGTTAGAAGAACTGAACATTACCGTACCGGTTGCTATTCACTTAGATCATGGAAGTTATGACGCGTGTATTAAATGTATGGAGGCAGGCTTCTCCTCTGTTATGTATGACGGCTCCCATAATTCCATTGAAGAAAATGTAAAACTGACAAAAGAAATCGTAGAGATGGCTCACAAACAGGGAATTACTGTAGAAGCTGAGGTAGGAGCTATCGGCGGGGAAGAAGACGGAAAGGTTGCAATGGGCGAATGTGCAGATCCACAGGAATGTAAGCAGATTGCAGATACAGGAATTGATCTTCTTGCAGCAGGAATCGGAAATATTCATGGAAAATATCCGGAGAATTGGGCAGGACTCAGCTTTGAGACCTTAGATGAGATTCAGAAGCTGACAGGAGAGCTTCCATTAGTACTTCATGGTGGTACAGGAATTCCGGCAGATATGATTAAGAAAGCCATTGACTTAGGTGTCTGCAAGATTAATGTCAACACAGAATGCCAGCTTTCTTTTGCAGCAGAGGTTCGTAAGTATATCGAAGCAGGCAAAGATTTAGAAGGAAAAGGATATGATCCTCGTAAGCTGTTAAAACCGGGAATGGAAGCAGTAAAGCAGACTGTTCGTGATAAAATGGAATGGTTTGGTTCTGTAGGAAAAGCAAACTAAGAGATTCCTGGTAAGATTCTACAAAAAATGAATGAAAAAGTCCAATTAATTGTAAAAAATAGAGAATGGATAAAAAAATCAAAATTTCTCTTGCAATTTGAAGAAAATTGGAGTATCTTATTAACAGAGATTAGAACAAGGGTGTTCCATTAGTAGTGGAACGCCCTTTTTTAATTCATAATAATATAATTACAAGAGCATAGGAACTAGGGGATGCATTGTAAAATGATAAAGAAAGGATGTATACACATGGAAGAGAGAAAGACAGAATATTTTAACGTATCAGATATCTTTGGAGAAAACGTATTCAATGACGCTGTAATGCAGGAACGTCTCCCAAAGAAAGTTTACAAGAAATTAAAAGAAGTCATTGAAGAAGGAAAAGAGTTAGACTTAGAGACAGCGGATGTAGTAGCACATGAGATGAAAGAATGGGCTATTGAACAGGGTGCAACCCACTACACACACTGGTTCCAGCCATTGACCGGTGTGACAGCAGAAAAGCACGACTCCTTTATTACAGCTCCAATGCCAAACGGCAAAGTATTAATGAGCTTTTCCGGTAAAGAGTTAATCAAAGGTGAACCGGATGCTTCATCCTTCCCTTCAGGAGGATTAAGAGCAACCTTCGAGGCAAGAGGATATACAGCATGGGATTGTACATCACCGGCATTTGTTCGTCATGATGCAGCAGGTGCAACACTTTGTATTCCGACAGCATTCTGTTCCTATACAGGTGAAGCATTAGACCAGAAGACACCGCTTCTTCGCTCCATGGCAGCTATCAATGAACAGTCTCTTCGTCTTTTGAGATTATTCGGAAACACAACTTCTAAGAAAGTAACACCATCTGTTGGACCGGAGCAGGAGTACTTCTTAGTAGACAGAGAGAAATATTTACAGAGAAAAGATTTAATCTATGCAGGACGTACACTTTTCGGAGCGATGCCTCCAAAAGGTCAGGAAATGGATGACCACTATTTCGGAGCTATCCGTGAGAGAATCGCCGCATATATGAAAGATGTCAACAAAGAACTTTGGAAACTGGGCGTATCTGCTAAGACACAGCATAATGAGGTTGCTCCGGCACAGCACGAGTTAGCACCAATCTATGCGGAAGCAAATATCGCAGTAGACCACAACCAGTTGGTAATGGAGACTTTAAAGAAAGTAGCAGGACGTCATGGTTTACGTTGTCTGCTTCATGAGAAACCATTCGCAGGAGTAAATGGTTCCGGTAAACACAACAACTGGTCTATTACTACAGATGATGGAATTAACTTATTAGATCCGGGCGATACACCACATGAGAACATTCAGTTCCTTCTTGTATTATCCTGTATCTTAAAAGCAGTAGATACACATGCAGACCTCTTAAGAGAATCCGCAGCAGATGTTGGAAATGACCACAGACTTGGAGCAAACGAGGCACCTCCTGCAATTATTTCCGTATTCTTAGGAGCACAGTTAGAGGATGTATTAAAACAGTTAATCAGCACCGGCGAAGCAACACACAGCATCGAGGGTGAGATGTTAAAGACAGGTGTTGCAACCTTACCAGATTTCATGAAGGATGCAACAGACAGAAACAGAACTTCACCGTTTGCATTTACCGGAAACAAATTCGAGTTCCGTATGGTAGGTTCTAAGGCTTCTATTGCACAGCCAAACGTTGTACTTAACACCATCGTTGCAGAAGCATTTGCAGAGGCATGTGATGTCTTAGAAAAAGCAGATGATTTCGATATGGCAGTACACGATTTAATCAAGAAAAATGTAACAGAACATCAGAGAATCGTATTCAATGGAAACGGTTACTCAGATGGATGGGTAGAGGAAGCTGAAAGACGTGGACTTCCAAACATCAAGTCCATGGTAGATGCAATTCCTTGTCTTACTACTGAAAAATCTGTTGCTTTATTTGAAAAATTCGGCGTATTTACAAGAGCAGAATTAGAGTCCCGTGTAGAAGTAGAATATGAGACCTACGCAAAGACCATTAATATTGAAGCAAGAGCTATGATTGATATTGCAGGAAAACAGATCATTCCGGCTGTTATCAAATATGCAACCACTCTTGCAAAATCCATCAATGCTGTAACAGCAGCTACAGATGCAGATGTAAGTGTACAGACAGAACTCTTAAAAGAGACATCTTCCTTATTAGCAGAATCCAAAGCAGCTTTAGTGAAGTTAGAAGAAATTACAGATAAAGCAGCAGCAATGGAAGAAGGAAGAGAGCAGGCAGTCGCATATAGAGACGAGGTTAAGACAGCTATGGATGCACTTCGTGCACCAATTGACAAGCTGGAAATGATCGTAGACAAAGAGATGTGGCCAATGCCATCCTATGGAGATTTAATCTTCGAGGTATAGTCCAGATAGAATCCGTCAGGCGGTTTATATCCCAAAAGGTTTAGACCGCCGGCGTTCTAATTCATATAAATAAGGAGGAGATTAGGATGAAAAAGTTAGAAATTATTATCAAACCTGAAAAATTAGAAGATTTAAAAGGAATCTTAGATAGTAATCATGTATCAGGAGTTATGATTACAAACATCATGGGATATGGTAACCAGAAAGGATACAGACAGTTCTACCGCGGATCACAGTACAGTGTAAATCTGTTGCCGAAGATTAAGGTGGAGACCGTTGTAGATGAAGCAGCAGCAACAGAGTTAGTCAATATGGTAGTTGATAAAATTCAGACCGGCAATTACGGCGATGGTAAAATCTTTGTATATGATGTGGAAGATACCGTTAGAATCCGTACAGGAGAACATGGTACAGAGGCATTATAATTATGAAAATGAATAAAAGTGAAAATGTGAATCGTTATCAAAGGGGATAACATAGAAGGTTAGATGAGAGTCTAAAATTCCATGTTATCCTCTTTTTTTGAAAAGGTAATGCAAAGGAGGAGTTTATATGTTATTTGCAGAAGTTTCAACAGAGGCTTTAGAAGCCGTTAACAGTGTTATATTTGGAAGCCACGGGGTCTGGTTCTTAATCGGAGCCGCATTGGTATTCTTTATGCAGGCAGGATTTGCTATGGTTGAGGCAGGTTTTACCAGAGCAAAAAACGCAGGTAATATCATCATGAAAAACACCATGGACTTTTGTCTTGGTACAGTAGCATTTTTCTTCGTAGGTTACAATCTCTTATGTGGTGAAGGAAGCAAGTTCGCCGGATGGGGCTTAAACCCATTCGATTTTGAAGGATGCGACTGGTATGGATTTGTATTTAACTTGGTATTCTGTGCTACGGCAGCAACGATTGTATCCGGTGCTATGGCAGAACGTACCAAATTTGTATCTTACTTAATCTATTCTTTCGTTATCAGTTTAGTAGTA
>JBJELL010000014.1:0-4819 GCA_051879115.1 Lachnospiraceae bacterium | reverse complement strand
GTAATCGGTTTGCAATGAATGCTTTTTATTTATCAAGACTCTTCATCGTCGGGAAGGTTTCGGCACATGCTCTGAATTCATTCGCATTCATCCGCATTCCTTCATTTCCTTTTTGACTTTTCTTCGCCAAGAACCGCCAAAATAGTCAAATCTCAGTCGGTTTTTGGTCAAAAGTTAGTCATTTCCAATTTTTTTGGTCAAACTCTCAGTCCCCCTTAATAGAGGACTCTTTTCTAATCATATCATATTTAGTTTCAAAATACATCCATATTTTTTGCCAGCTTCTCAAGAGCCTCTTTCGTAACCTCGGGATTGGCTTCAGCATAGATGTTCATGGTTGTACTGACATCTGCATGTCCCATGACTTCTTGAATTACTTTTACGTTTGTTTCATTTTCGCAGAATCTTGAAGCAAATGTGTGTCTAAAAATATGACATGAGAATCTCGGTATCATTACCGGTTCCCTCTTCTCCTTCTTAGCCGCAACCTCTTCCTCTGCATTGTGTGCATCAACGATTCTTTTAATAGCTCGATTCACTGCCTGCGGGTTATGTGGATTACCAAATCTATTTGTAAAAATGAAATTGGTCATTCCATCAATATTCGCAATACAGAAACCTTCCTCTTCCTGACGTTCATATTCAGACTTCAAAGCCTCAAATACAGGTTTCATCATCGGAATGGTTCTTACACCTGCTGCGGTCTTAGGTTCTGATACTCGAAACTCACATTTTGTTGAATCTTCTCTTCTCACATAATATGTAAGACTGTGGTTAATACTAATCGTGCGTTTCTTCATATCAACGTCATCCCATCTTATTCCAATAGCCTCTCCAATTCTGCATCCTGTACCAAGCAAGAATACAAAGAATGGATACCAATGGTAAAAGAAAGGATTCTTTGCAACATATTCAATAAATGCTCTCTGTTGCTCAACCGTAAGTGCTCGTCTAGTCTTCTTTGTTCCGCCATTTCTCTTTTTCACTTCGGTATAGGCTCCGTCTACGGGATTCTTCCTTATAATATCGTCACGTACTGCCAACTGAAATGTTGGTCTAAGTACCGTATTGATACTTTCTAAGGTGTTAATCTGTAAACCTTTGTTAGTTACCAAATCAGTATAGAAGAATAAGACATCTGAATACTTAACATCCTTAATCTTCTTTTTACCGAATGTGTCCCTTATAAAATGATCCCACGTATATTTGTAATTCGCATAGGTTGTACTTCTAAGTTCTGTCTTCGTTGAAATGTATCTGTCAAACAAGAAGTTCACGTCTGCGGAACCAGCCACATATACATTGAGTCCATCCATCTGGTCTCTAACTAACTGCTCTTCCTTCTGCCGAAGTGTAACCAGAGATTTCGCATAAATCGTTCTCTGCTTTCCTAACGGATCTGTGTAGATATATGAATATCTACCATCTGATTTTCGGTAGTGCTCTCCCTTTCTAAGAACACGCCCCTTTCCATCTTTTCTACAAGCCATCTGTTCTCCTTTCCAAAAGAAAAGAGTTTACACTATTTCTGGTCAGCCATTAATTTCTCCATAACTGCCAGTTTGACAACTTGCGTCATAGTTAAGTCATGTTTTGTGGTGTATTCAATTAGCAATTCATGTTCTTCCTCAGTGAATCGAACCGTTACCTTCTTATCAGCCGGTTTATCGACTTTTGGTCTTCCCATCTTTGCCATCTCAAATACCTCCATCTGTACACATTATACTTTATGTCCGACAAAATGTCAATCACTTTCGTGTAAACTCTTTTATATTTCTGCACATGGATACATACCTAATTGTCCTGATGTCTCTATTTATTCCACACAAGAAGACATCCCTATTCCATAGAAATGTATCTAATCATCACACACCAGAGCACATCCCCATTTACTGAAAATGAGTTTCTTCATATTATAATATGTTTCTGTTAATCCTATTTATAGAAATCTTCGTCTTCTATATGAAATGTCTCCAAATACGCATCTAAAATATCCAAATTAACAAGAACAAGACGATTTATCTTATAACAAGCCCCGGCATCCTTTGCTAGTTCCTGAAACTTAGTTATTCCCATAGAATACATTTCTGCACCTTCAGGATATCTGACAAATCTCTTGTTATTTGTTCTCTTTGTCTTGTTATCCATTCGCCTTATCCTCCTTTTCCAGTTCTTCCAAAACCATTTTTCTAGCTACCGGTAAAAGATCAAACTGCATGATAAGCGCACGATCAATACTTTCTCTTACTGCTGAGTCCTTAGGTATATAACCGCTTTTTCCTCTGATACACCCCTTTGCAAGAGTCTGTGCATCCTCCGGCATAAAATCTGATTTATCTCTCAGACGATATCCTCTGACATCACTTGGTTCAATCTTCACATGAACCGGGATATCCTTAAGCTTGGTGCTAAGGGGCACCACTGAAATCTGAGGGGCATGCTCATGATTCGAAGCGTCGCACGAGACTATGATTGCAGGTCTCACACCTCCCTCAACTCCATTAGGATTTCTCCCAAAATCTGCATATACCACATCAAATTTATTGTATTTCTTATATGTTTTTTTCTTCTTTACAGCATCCATCTTCAAATCCTCCAATCTTAAGTGTAAGCAAACCATCATCTACCGACACAACAATTCCACCGGCTTCGATAACCTGTCCTACTTTATAAAATGCATCCGGTACATCAGCGGCTACTGCTGCCATATTTGCAACCACTATCCCCTGTACCTTTCCTCTACGAATCATCTCTACAATCTTTGCCCACTGACGATTAACATCTCCCTGCGAGAAACCATGTCTGCGTTCAGTTCCGACAATCATGTATTCCTTATTCCTTACATACTCACGAATGTATTTGCTCTGTTTATCCTCCAGATAGTCTACTTTATTTAAAGGAGCCTCTACTGACAGATACTCAATACACTCGAAAATCTTCCTTTTCTTTGTTCTACTCATCTGCCATCCTCCTTACGAAGCTATATCATTCACATGGTCTACCATGTAAAGAAAAGTCTGCTTCAAATAGTTTCTCTGTTTCTTATCCAGACGCTTAAGTCTTTCGTCGATGGATATCTCTTTATTAGGCTCAGGCACATTTAAGATAGTGTTTGCATCAACACCAAAGAAATCAATCAACACATAAAGATTTCTAATACTAATCTGTCTTCCACCCTGTTCATACTGCTTAATTGCTGATACGCTAATACCCGTATCTCCACTCATCTGTTCTAAAGTCACATTTCTGTCGTTTCTAAGCTTGCGAAGAATAGAACCGACTGCACAACCATCATATTTCATCAGCACTACCTCCATCTGAATATTCACTAAGCATAAGCCGAATCATTTCAACAGCAGCATCCTCTGTTTCATACAACCCGAGGTAACTACCATCGCCAGCATATACCGCAGTACCTGCTGCTGTTGTTACAAATCGACAGCTTTCCATGGAAAGGGTATTGCTACCCCCTCCAAAGCTTCTCTTCATCGTTACTCCTCGCAATCACTATCATCTCTGGCAGAACTCGGCATGATAATCTGCTGTCCATGCAAACAAATGATGATTATGTCACGCTCATCCATATCTCTCATGAAACTTCTGAAATCATCCTCATCATCGGAGATGTCAGTAAGCGATTCAACTATCAAGAGATGAACCGGAGCAACGTCAAGCCACTCATAGACTGCATCAATCTCCTTACGGTCAATATCTCTGCTTCCCGAGCGATCAACTACTACATCCACAAGTTCAACATCCAATGATTCTGCGATATCCTCCATGGAATTAATAATCTTCTGAACCTTCCATGCTGCCATACGGGTCTTCACAAAGCCTACGCCCATTGCTACATACTTTGTTTCCTTAACCTTGCTATTGCTGTTAATTTCTACCTTTGTTGCTTCTTTAGAAGCTGAGTTATTTGTTGTCTTCATGATTTTTCTCCTTTAAACGAAATATTTATTGGAGAGTTTTGCGCGCTACACTCTCGTGTCAGGCTTGGCTTATCGCCTTAACCATGATTAAATTTTAAGATAAAAAAGTGGAATATTTAATGGAATGGTATTCCGGATAAATTAGAAAAACCCCGAATGATACTCGGGGTTTTATGCTGCAGGACTTGCAAATAAGATTTGTAACATCTGTTTTGCTCTAGTAATATCAAACTCACTTCGCCCTTCCAATAGAGCCATGATGCTATCCATATCTGTATTTGAAGGATTATTCAATTCTTTCATCATATCGAAATAGAAGTAATCGGCAGAGACATTAAAAATTTGACATATCTCTGTAAGATGCTCTGGCATACAAGTTGTCTTACCATTCTCAATATTTGAAATTGTATCCTCTGATAAAAATAGTTTCTCTGCGAGTTCTGCCTGCGTAATCTTCCTACTTTTGCGAAGCTTCTGTAATCTTTTGCCAAATTGCTTGGCATCATAAACAACCTCTGCCATCTCTGCCAACACCTCCTTCCTGACATAATTTCTATTTTATGTAACTACTCAAAGAACTCCTTTAAATTCGTAGTTTTTGTCTTTTCTTCAATTGCTTTCGTTTCTTCTGGATGACTTTCAATAAACTTTGCCACCTTCTTAAACCAAGGGTAATATTCTGATACCATCGACCCCTCCTCTGTATCAATTAAATTTACCGCCGAATCAAATTCTGTAACATTCTTTGCCAAAGCATATGCTTCAATATCTGGTAAAGCTTTTTTCTCTGCATCCTTTATCATGAAATCAATAATTTGATTTAATACTGTAAAATAATCATCCTGTACATAAGGGTCAACAGGAAGTACAACAACAGGCTCATT
>JBJELL010000013.1:0-4822 GCA_051879115.1 Lachnospiraceae bacterium | reverse complement strand
CCTTTTCGCAAAAGGTGACGGTTTCGCTAGTTAGTATAAGAAGAAACTTTGACCGCATGTGGAGACGGTAGTTTTTTTGTCAAAGAAACCTTGAATTTATGCGGGTTAGCGGGCTTTTTGAAGAATATGTACCTGTGTTTTTAGCAGGAAAAAATGTATATAAAACCCTGGATTATAAAAGGGGAGAAAAAATTCGATGACGACTAAGTTGTGTGCTGGAATTGTATAGGTGCTCAGTTGTGCGCGAATAGTATTAGAAGGGAGCAAAATAAATGGATATATTAAGTACGGAAGTATTTGTGGCAATTTTTCTTATCTTGCTGTTTTTATTTATAATTTTAATTTCTTTATCAAAGAAGAGCAAATGGCTTTCAAGAAATGATTTTGAAAATGAGAAAAAACATTTAAAACCCAATTTTTCTGAAAACGAATTATCTAATTTTATTGATTTCTTACATAAATATAAGGGTGGATATGTTAAGAGAAGATCAGGTCGGATTGTATACCAGGATTTTACTGGCAAGGAGAAAGGTGATTTAAAAGGAATATTTTGGAATTTAGTTTTTCCTAATCCTAACATTGAAGTAAAGCAAAAAGAGAATTTTAGGTTATATTTAAATAGCATTGGAGTAATAGGATTAGATAAGAGACCACAATATGAAACAAGGGATAGCAAAATAAAAAATAATAAAGAGGGAGAGGAACATATACGTAAGGAGGTTGGAAATATTGGTGAGAAAATAGTACGAGAGGCATTATTAGTATTAGAAAAATCTGGCTATTTGGTAATAAATGGACCGATGATAGAGTTTGATGAAGTATTAAGAGAATATGATCATATTGTAATTGGCGAAAATGGAGTGTTTTGTATAGAAACAAAAGCATTCGGAATGACAGACGGTAAAAGTACGAAAGCGACATTGTTTATTGATCCGGGTGATAAGTGGATTATTAGAAAAAATAAAGTGAATAGAGAGCTGGAGTCGCCAACAGAGCAAATTATTAGTGCAAAGAAACACCTAGAAAAAGTTATTGCAGACGAATATCTGGCAGATGTTTATCCGATTCTTGTTCTTAGCAATTCAGAAATATTTATAAAGAATAATATTGAATTGGATTATGATGTGGTAAGAGTAGATGATTTGGTTAGTTGTATTAAAGGAAAGAGTTTAGAGAGTATCAAAGAAATTGATAGAAAGTTTATAGCAATGAGCATTGATAAGCATAGAAGAAATTAATTCAGCGTTGATAAATTGTGCGCGAATGTTAATGCAAAGTAAACTTTCACCGCACGTGGAGACAGTTGTACTGTTTTCTCACAAAAAGCCAGACGGACATATTAACGTAAAAGTCGAGTTTGGCGAGGGTGAGGGTAAAGTTTTGCTTGATAATATTGCTAAAAGAGGTGAAAGCTATAAGCCCAAAGAGCGAGTTACTTATAAGATATAAAGGAGTGCATACTGCATATATCACAAAGCCTGACCATCTTTTTAGGCAGCTACATATGGATTACACCATGGATGATTTCCGAAAAGTGGTGAAAAGAATAGCATGAAATTTTTAAAAAAATTTTTCAAAAATTTAAAACCAAAATAAAAATAAAATCGTCTTAATAGGAAAGGAGGACAGAAATATATTATAGAAGCATATCTAGACAAGAATTAAGCCACAATGCCATAATGAGTAATACGGAAAAGGAGATGATACTTATGAAAGAAAAAGTATACGCAATAGGAAAAAAGTTTTTATTCGCAGCTGCTATGATGCTGTTGGTTACAATGATGACCAAAACGGTAGCATATGCCGGGACGAATAACACCCAGGGGACGGCAAAGACGATTGAAGTAAACAAGAATTATTCAGGGGTAATGGATAGCGAATACTCTTGGTACAAAGTAAAATTGACAAAATCAGGGTATTTTTATCTTAATTTTAACAGACTTTCAGAAGATGGGGATAAATATATAAACGCCGGATGGAAGATTTCGCTTTATGTAAATGGAAAATTCATATTAGAGGATAAGCAGATTTCTGAGTCCGCGGCACATTATATTTCACCAAAATATGGATATCCAAAAGATACAGTTGTTTATGTGAGAGTCAGAAATAATGGGGCAGGGACAAATGTTCCGTATAAGTTCAGTATATGTAATAAAGCCTCTGGCTATTGGGAGAGCGAGAAAAACAATTCCCAGAGAACAGCAGATAAAATGACATTGAACAAATATTATTATGGAAACTTTCCAACTTCCGATACGTTAGATTACTATTATACAAAACTTAATAAGACGGGCTATGCACAGATTTATTTTGGAAGAAGAGATTTGGATGGAGATACTTATGTGAATGTCGGCTGGAAGCTGTCTGTAATAGTAGACGGAAAAGTGGTTTTAGATAAGGCATTTATATCTGAACAGGCGGCAGTGAATGGTTATGTTTCTCCTAAATTTGGATATAAAAAAGGTCAAAAAATATATGTCAGAGTGGAAAATAACGGAGCAGGAACGGCAGTTGATTATAAGCTAAAAGTAAAAAATGTTTCCTCTAGTGTATGGGAAACGGAAAACAATAATTCAAAATCAAAGGCAGATACCATGAAACTTAATAAGAAATTTTATGGTGTATGTACGAGAAACAATGATACGGATTGGTATAAATATAAGGTCGCTAAGAATGGAACATTAAAGTTCTATGCAGGAAAAAATAGTCTGGATGATAATGGCTGGTATGATTTTAAAGTTTATGTAAACAGTAAGCAGGTCATCAGTACCAGTAACTATAATGAGGCAATAAAAAAGATGGGAAGTTTTAAAGTAAAAAAAGGACAGACTGTGTATGTGAAAGTAACAAGCAATTATAACAGCACTTATGCAATCAAATTAAATTACTAATAGGAGAAAACGAATGGATTTCCAGAAAGCCGTTTTTTTATCAATCAATGGAAAGGAAGAAGGGTTTGACTACCTTTATCGGAGTACCTATCAGAAAAGTTATTACATAGCACTGAAATATATGAAGCAGGAAGATGCAGCACTTGATGTGCTGCAGGATTCCTATGTGAAAGCATTCAAACACTTAGAACAATTACAGGATGCAGATAAATTTGTTTCCTGGTTTGCAAAGATTGTAGCCAGTACGGCATTAGATGAATTAAAGAAGCGAAAAGTAGTTTTGTTTTCACAGTTAGAAGATGAGAATGAAGATTCCGGTGTCGAATATTTGGTTGAAGATGAGAGAATTGATAGACAGTCGGAATTATCCTATGACAAAGCAGAGACCTCACGATTAGTGCAGGAAATGATTGATACGCTTTCGGATGAACAGCGTATGTGCGTTATGATGTTTTATGCAGAAGAAATGAGTGTTAAGGAAATAGCACAAACTCTGGGTATTTCAGAAAATACAGTAAAGAGCCGTCTGAACTACGGAAGAAAGAGTATCAAAGAAAAAGTTCTGGAACTGGAACAAAAGGGAACAAAGCTTTATGCAATCCCGCCATTTACATTTTTTCTGTATTTATTATTTGCAGATACACAGAATGCACAAGCAGCAGAATTGCCATATGATGTGTTAGAACGGACCAAAAAAGAAATAAAGCAATTAAATCATGAAAGCAATGTGAAAGATTTCGCAAAGGGAACGTTTAAAGCAGGAAAAACCGCCGCAGGTATTGAAATAAAGAAAGTAATGATAGGAATTGCTGCCGTAGTAATCATTGGAGGCGGTATTGCAGCAGTCTATCGGATAGCGGCAACACCTCCAACAGAAGAGGCAGAAGTACAGCAGGAGCCGGTTGCAGAAGTGGAAAAAGAAGATGCGGTATTGGATACTGAAACAGAAGAGGCTGAGGAGAAAGAAGAAAAATCAACTGAACAGGAAGCGTTAGAAGCGTATACGGCATTTTTACAGCAGGAACAATATACGAATGACGGATTTTGCGTGTTACAAATCAATGGACAGGATGTACCCATGTTGATATTGACTAAAAATGCATTCAGTGAGGAGGAACTGACTTCGCAGTTTGCATCTACTTATTTTATGGATGAAAACACACGTATTATGTCAATGGCATCTTATGAATTTTATTATTATGATGCGTCAAATGCTGAAGTTATACAGATTGCATATCCGGATGAAAATGATTCTACAATGGGATGGTATCTGGCAGAAGGTATGATGCCAATGGCATTGACATTGAATGAAACGGATCATTTATTAATGTTGGATATGGAAGGAAGTACTGTATATCTGGAAGGTTTTTCTTACAGTAAAGCAGATAATGCATTCCAGGCTGTAATGGTATATTCAGATGCACCGAACCCCTCAGAAGGTCAGTCGAATGGGGATGCAGAAGAATATGTAGCAAGCTATAAAAACAGTTTGTCGGGCATGGAAGGAAATAAACGATACAATGCCGTGGATGGAAGTATATTAGAGCAGTCTGGTAATGAAATGCCAGCTTACGAAGAGGTAAAGGGAAGTACACTGTATTGTTATAGAAATATTGAGGATATGCGGAAGAATTATTTAGTGGCAGATTAACCAGAATTCATACGGTTAAGCTTTCAATTTGTAGAAAAACAGAAAATATTGACAACAAAAAACAGAAATGGTATTCTAAACAAAAAAAGAAAGAGGAGGTATCAGAACATGGGATATAATGAAGCAGAAGGATATGGAAAGAAAGAAGATTCCTACAGCGACAGCTACGCAGAAGGATACGGAAAGAAAGAAGATTCCTACAGCGACAGCTACGCAGAAGGATACGGAAAGAAAGAAGATTCCTACAGCGACAGCTACGCAGAAGGATACGGAAAGAAAG
>JBJELL010000012.1:0-4836 GCA_051879115.1 Lachnospiraceae bacterium | reverse complement strand
AAGCAGGAGTTCATTGAATTTATGGTAGAGAGTGATGTTTTAAAATTCGGTGAGTTTACCTTAAAGAGTGGTAGAAAGTCCCCGTTTTTTATGAATGCAGGAGCTTATGTGACAGGAAGCCAGCTTCGTAAACTTGGAGAATATTACGCAAAAGCAATCCATGAGCACTATGGAGATGATTTCGATGTCTTATTCGGACCGGCATATAAAGGTATTCCGATTAGTGTTGTAACAGCAATTGCGTATAGTGAATTATATGGAAAAGAAATTCGTTACTGTTCTGACAGAAAGGAAGAGAAAGACCACGGTGCAGACAAAGGAAGCTTTCTTGGAAGTGCGTTAAAGGATGGTGACAGAGTTGTTATGATTGAAGATGTTACTACTTCCGGAAAATCCATGGAAGAGACAGTGCCGAAGGTAAAGGGTGCAGCTGATGTAGAAATTGTTGGACTCATGGTATCTCTAAACCGTATGGAACGTGGAAAAGGCGAAAAATCCGCCTTAGAAGAAATCAAAGAGACCTATGGTTTTGATGCCAATGCAATCGTAACCATGGAAGACGTAGTAGAGCATTTGTATAATCGTCCATGTCAGGGAAAAATTGTCATTGATGATACATTAAAAACGGCAATTGACCAATACTATAGTGAGTATGGTGCAAAATAATTGGAGGAATGAATATGAACGAAAAAGCATATAAAACAATGAGCCGTAGCGGAGCAGGAACCTTAGCGGTTGGAATTATCATGATGGTAACAGGATTAGTCTGCGGTATTATTGCAGTAGTGAGCGGGGCACGTTTGTTACATGACAAAAAAGAAATTATGTTTTAGGTGGATTCTGTTTGTTGGATATCTCTTATTATTGAGTTATTTTCTGTTTTTCGCAGAGATTATGGGAAGGACAAATCTGACCGGAAGCTATCATTATAATCTGATTCCCTTTTTGGAAATCAGACGTTTTATAGTATATCGGAAGAAACTGGGGATGTTGGCAGTGTTGGTAAATCTGCTTGGAAATGTCGCAGCTTTTCTTCCGTTTGGCTTTTTTTTGCCAACCTTAAGTGAGAAAAACAGAAGTTTTTTCTATGTAACATTGATGTCCTTTGAGTTCAGTCTTTTGATTGAATGTATACAACTGTTCTCGAAAGTTGGAAGTTTTGATGTAGACGATATGATTCTAAATACGCTTGGAGGAAGTATTGGATTCCTCTGCTTTTTAGCAGTAAGGAAGCTGATTGAAAAAAATGAGAAAGAGACAAAGAAAGAGCCGAAGTTATAAATTTACAGAAAAAAAGAAATCCATAAGGGGAATGATTTCCTGTATCGGAGCAATTATCTCACTGATTCTTTTGGTCGTGATGATTTTACAGTCCGTGGGAAATCATGGTATAGGCGGAGACTATCTGGGAAGTATCGGAGTGATTGCACTCTTTGTAGGAGTTGCCTCTTTTATTGAGGCGGTACAGGCAGTACAGGAAAAGGACACCTTCCGTACCCTGCCATATGCAGGAGTGGGACTATCCGCTGTGGCGTCCGTTGTGTGGATTGCACTATATCTGTTGGGAATCCTGTTATAGTGTTGTAGATGGAGAGAAAAATGGAAAAGAACCGATTAGAGAAACAGATAGAATTTATTTTAGAACTGGATAAAATCAAATCTATTGTAAGACAGACCTATCTTTCCAATGGAGAGAGAAAGGAAAATGATGCGGAACATTCCTGGCATTTAGCGTTGATGTGTTTTACATTAGCAGAGTATGCCAATGAGTCAATCGATGTCTTAAAGACCATGAAGATGGTGCTTTTACATGACGTGATTGAGATAGATGCGGGAGATACCTATGCTTATGACACCGCAGGAAATGAGACAAAGAGAGAAAGGGAATTAGCAGCAGCTAAGAGAATTTTTCCAATACTGCCAAAAGAGCAGGCAGAAGAATACCGAAGTCTTTGGGATGAGTTTGAGGAACGTAAGACCCCGGAAGCAAAGTTTG
This sequence comes from Lachnospiraceae bacterium, assembly GCA_051879115.1. GTDB lineage: Bacteria > Bacillota > Clostridia > Lachnospirales > Lachnospiraceae > Maccoyibacter. The sequence continues at coordinate 2,840 of JBJELL010000012.1, read as the reverse complement.
CCCGCATGTTAGACAATGTGCAGCCGGTGTTGTTAAATCATGCCTCCGGTGGAAAGTCCTGGAGAGAGCACGGTGTGAAGAAGTCTCAGGTCATGGGACGTAATGAGAGAACCCATGAAGGTTCGGAAGAAATATGGTCATATTTAAAAAATATAATTGATGAAAATGTGAAAAAAGGAAATATCATAGATGATATGTAAGGGTGAAAATATGGAGCTGGAAATACAAAAAGAGCGTCATGATTTAGTCATGGAGCGGATAGTTCAGATTGAAAAAGAAGAGAGTGTTCCCAAAAAATACAGGGACTATTTTGTAAAAACAGCAGAATTTTTAAGAAAAATTGATGAGACATTGAAAATGGCAGAGGATGGTTCTTTGGATACAGAACCATTAGAAGAAGCAAAGAAGAGAAATGAAGGTTTTTATCAGGATATTCTGGAAGAAAATTATGAGACGAGCTATGCCAATCCTGCCTATGCAGTGAGTCAGCTTGGAGAAGAATTCGGAGGAATCCTCAGTTTTTTGTATACAGACCTTCGTGCCTGCATCGGTTATGCCTATGAGGGACGAAAAGAGTGGATTACCATATTCAGTGAATTATTTGTTGAGATTTATGGTATTTTTGAGACCGATGGTGAGATAGATAAAAAAGAAGTGGAACAGACCATCTACTGGTTTTACCATGATTACAGCGAGATTTTTGTGGAGCGAAATGTGGCGGAGATGGTAGACCCATCTTTGGAGTTCTTTACGAAAATTGTAATGGAATCTGATCTGTCCGATACCCATTATCTCTATCGTTACGGCGAATATATCAGCGATTGTGAGATAGAAGTGGCACGCTTTTTGAATTCCATGAGTGAAGAAAAGATTCAGTCTATGGCAGATACCTATACGGAAGGCTATCGGATTGGTTTCGTAAATCTGGGTGTGGATTTATCGAAAAAAGAAACGGTACAGATTCACTATCCGATTGGATTTGAGCGTATGGTGCGTGCGGCGATTAAGAATTTTGAGAAGCTAGGATTAAAGCCTACCATCTCAAGAGACACGACGCTTTCCCTTTTCAACCGTGGTCATGGAAAACGCAACGCCTATACCAAGGCGGTGAATAAACAGTATGAATTTGACCATAAGGATGACAAGGCATATTATTTTGACAAGGCATTTGTAGAACGCAGATTAGAGGTGCTTCGCAATTCCTTTGAACAGAGAAAAGAGTTAGCAGCAGTCCATGCCGGACCGGCAGTTATTGAAATCTTTGGTGAGAAACCTTTTGAGCCGGTAAGCAAGAAAGAGAATGCACATTTTACGGAAAAACAACAGCAGCTAAATGTCTATAACATGAGTATGTCAGGGCAGATTACGAATGAGTATATTAAAGGCGATGAGAGAAGTTTTACAATTATTGCCTATCCGATACCGACTATCGGAGAAGAGTTTGAGGAAATTTTTGCAGAGACCGTTAAAATCAATACCCTCGACTACAAACTCTATCAGACCATGCAGCAGAAAATCATAGATGTTCTCGATTCCGGTGTGAAAGTACACATCAAAGGAAACGGAGACAATAAGACGGATTTGATGGTGGCACTCTATGAACTGAAGAATCCGCAAAAAGAGACTATTTTTGAAAACTGTGTGGCAGATGTAAATATTCCGGTAGGAGAGGTATTTACCTCCCCGGTATTAAAGGGAACCACAGGAAAACTTCACGTATCACAGGTATACTTAAATGAACTGAATTTCTTAGATTTAGAGATTGATTTTCAGGACGGAATGATCACGGACTATACCTGTAAGAATTTTGAAGAGGAAGAAGAAAACCGCAAATACATCCATGAGAATGTATTAATGCATCACGATACACTTCCGATGGGAGAATTTGCTATCGGAACGAATACAACAGCATATCGCATGGCAAGAAAATATGATATTGCAGCAAAACTGCCGATTCTCATTGCCGAGAAGACGGGACCGCATTTTGCAGTAGGTGACACCTGCTATTCCCATGCAGAGGAAACGGCGGTGTTTAACCCTAATGGAAAAGAAATCGTAGCAAGGGACAATGAAGTTTCTCTTCTTAGAAAAGAAGATATGAGTAAAGCGTATTTGAACTGTCATACGGATATCACGATTCCTTATGACGAACTAGGGGCAATCACAGTAATTCGTACAGACGGAACAACCTCGGATATCATCCGGGACGGAAAGTTCGTAGTGCCGGGATGTGAAGAATTAAATAAACCATTAAATGAAATGTAAACACAGGAGGAAGAAAAATGGCAACTGTAGGTATTGTAATGGGCAGTGACTCCGATATGCCGGTAATGGCAAAAGCTGCCGAAATGTTAGACAAATTCGGAATTGATTATGAGATGAAGATTATCTCTGCACACCGTGAGCCGGATATCTTTTTTGAATGGGCAAAGGGTGCAGAGGCAAGAGGAACGAAGGTTATTATTGCAGGAGCAGGAAAAGCAGCCCACCTTCCGGGAATGTGTGCAGCACTTTTCCCAATGCCGGTCATTGGAATTCCGATGAAGACCTCTGATTTAGGCGGTGTAGATTCTCTGTACTCCATCGTGCAGATGCCAAGCGGTATTCCGGTGGCAACGGTAGCTATCAATGGCGGACAGAATGCAGGAATTCTCGCAGCGAAGATTTTATCCACATCTAATCCGGAATTGTTAGAGAAATTAAAAGCATACAGTGAGGAAATGAAAAACCAGGTTGTAGAAAAAGATACGAAGTTACAGCAGGTAGGATATAAAGAATATTAAAAGAAAAAGGGGTTGTCGCACGAATCATTTTGCTATCGATAAAATAGATTACCGGAA
>JBJELL010000011.1:0-4851 GCA_051879115.1 Lachnospiraceae bacterium | reverse complement strand
GAGGATAAGGCTTCTCCGGACTGGGACAGGGTCAGTCTTGCTGCCTGGGAAGAAGACTGGATTCCCTGCTTCTCCGCCTCGGTAAGAACTGCTGCCTCGCCTGCTTCTTTCTTTGCCTGTGCCTCTGCCATATTTCCCTGCACGGACTCCATCTGACTTTGGACTGACGCTAACTGTTTTTCTGCTTCCTCAGCCTTTTGTATGGATTCCTGATATTCTGCGAGAGTTTTTTCGTTTTTCTGCTTTTCTGTTTGTAATTTCCCTAACTCTTTTTCTTCTTTTGCAGTAAGTTCTTCTTTTTGAGACAGCTCTTCTATGCGTGCATTTGCTGTTCCTATCTCCGTTTCTAAGTCGGAGGCTTTCTTTGCCGCCTCTGCACTGCCTTCTATCTGACGATTCAATTCTGCTACCTGACTGTTTAAGCCGTCTATCTGTCCCTGCAAAGACTGTATGGATGCATCTGCTTCTGCCGCCTGTGCGCTTCCTTTGGCGCTCATTTCAAGAGATTTTTCATTTACTGCGTTTTCTGCTTTGGATTGCAGTTCGGAAATGGTGTAGCTTTTTTCTAAAGATGCCGTATCATAGGTGATTAAATAATCTCCCTTTTTTACCATATCTCCCACCTGAATATTCATCTCTTTTACCTCAGCCGTAACAGGTGAAGAATAGGAGCGGATATCTTCGCTTCCAATGGTTCCGCTGGTCTCTAAGACAGCTTTGATATCTTCTTGTTTTACCTTTGCTGTCTCTACCTCTAAAGCTGTACTTTCTTTTCCACTGTTTTTTCCTACGACAATGAGTAGAATCATTACTACTACTGCGATTGGAAGGATAATCTTCCATTTCTTTTTCTTATTTTTGTTCATTCTCTTTCACTTCCTCCTTGACTTTGCTGTCTGATTCTATCTTTCCATCCATGATACGGATAATCCGTTTTGCCGATTGAGCAATTTTATCATCATGGGTAATTAATATAACGGTTCTTCCCTCTGTATGTAACTTCCGTAAAATATCCATAATCTCACGACTTGATTTAGAATCTAAATTTCCGGTTGGCTCATCCGCTAATATCAAAGGGGGTGCTGCGGCTAGTGCCCTTGCTATGGCGACTCTTTGCTGCTGACCTCCTGACATTTCCGACGGCTTATGTTCCATCCTCTGCTCTAATCCTACTTTCAAAAGAGATTCTTCGGATAACCTTCTTCGCTCTCCTGCCGGTACATTCCGATAAATCAACGGTAGTTCCACATTCTCTAAAGCGGTCAGATTCGGTATCAGATTAAATCCCTGGAAAATGAATCCGATTTCTTTGTTTCGGATTTCCGAGAGCTCATCATCACTAAGCTTTGATACATCTTTGCCGTTCAAAAAATATTCTCCCGAAGTGGGGATATCGAGACATCCTAACATATTCATGAAAGTCGATTTCCCGGAACCGGATTGACCGATAATCGCGACGAACTCGCCTCTGTCAATCTCTAAGGACACATCATCTAAGGCGTGGACTTCATTTTCTCCCGGATTATAGATTTTCATTAAATTCCTGACTTTTATTAATGCTTCCACTGCTTCCTCCTTTTTGTATTATTGTATTATTTAATTACTACAATAATGCATTTTCTAATATTTGTCAATTCTTCTTAGAGAATAATCAGAAATTCTCTACAAATTCTCTATCTGCCTCATTATCTATAACGATTTCTATGTATGATTGTCTTCAAAACAAAAAAACGGAATGAAAAAACTTTTGCTTTTTTCATTCCGTTTCCTGCTGTCTTTTATATCTTCGGTTTTATATATTAATGATGGAACAGACGAATTCCTGTAAATGCCATTGCCATTCCATATTTGTTACAAGTCTCAATCACATTGTCATCACGGATAGAACCGCCCGGCTCTGCCACATATTTGACACCACTCTTATGAGCACGTTCAATGTTATCTCCAAATGGGAAGAATGCATCAGAACCGAGGGCAACATCACTCATCTGGTCTAACCATGCACGTTTCTCTTCACGGGTAAATACTTCCGGTTTTACCTTAAAGATTTTCTCCCATGCACCATCTGCTAATACATCCATGTAATCCTCACCGATGTAGAGGTCGATGGAATTGTCACGGTCTGCTCTGCCAATTCCGTCTACGAACTGTAAACCGAGCACCTGTGGAGACTGGCGAAGCCACCAGTTGTCTGCCTTCTGTCCTGCAAGACGTGTACAGTGGATACGGGACTGCTGTCCTGCACCAATACCGATTGCCTGTCCGCCTTTTGCATAACATACAGAATTGGACTGTGTGTATTTTAAGGTAATCATAGAAATCGCCAGGTCAATCTTAGCAGATTCCGGGATATCCTTATTCTCTGTTACGATGTTAGAAAAGAAATCGTCATCAATCTTTAATTCATTTCTTCCCTGCTCAAAAGTAATTCCAAATACTTCCTTACGCTCTGTAGCCTTTGGTACATAATTTGGGTCAATTTCAATGACATTGTAATTGCCCTTTTTCTTTGCCTTTAAGATTTCAAGTGCTTCCGGCTCATATCCCGGTGCAATAACACCATCAGACACTTCTCTTTTGATAATTTTCGCTGTTGCAACATCACAGACATCGGAAAGAGAAATGAAATCACCAAAAGAAGACATACGGTCTGCACCTCTTGCTCTTGCGTAAGCATTTGCAAGCGGAGTGAACTCTACATCTAAATCATCCACCCAGTAAATCTTCTTTTCCACATCACTCATCGGAAGACCAACGGCTGCTCCTGCCGGAGATACATGCTTAAAAGAAGTTGCTGCCGGAAGTCCGGTTGCTTTCTTTAACTCGCTTACTAACTGCCATCCGTTAAAAGCATCTAAGAAGTTAATATATCCCGGTTTTCCGTTTAATACCTTGATTGGAAGTTCTCCCTCTTCCATGTAGATACGGGATGGTTTCTGATTTGGGTTACATCCATATTTTAATTCTAATTCTTTCATGGTTTCTCCTTACTGATTCTTATTTACAATCTTAGTCTCGTATTTTCCTGTTTCAATGTCAATATATCTGACAAATAAAGATACCTTGTTATCTGCATTCAAGCTGTTCCAAAGTGTATCTGTAAATTCATTCATATCATCCGGGATTGCAATTAATTCCGGCTCTCCTTCAAAACTTGGAAGCGGATTTCCATCTCCCATATAGGTGTGTATAAAATGTCCCTCTCCTGCTACCGGATTCTCATATGCAAAAGTATAGCGGTTGCAGGCATCCGGATTGCCGTTGTTGCTCTTTAAGATAGACATGGCATAGTTATAGTTTCCATTTTCCACATGCATTACGCCGGAGATACGAGGCGTATAATTCGGAGCATCCGGCTCAAATTCTCTGGTACGAAGTGCCTGCTCAAAGGTCTGCTGCTTGTCCATCAGCTCATAAATGGTATCTGTCTGATCTCCGTTAGTCACGATAGTCTTATTTCCCAAAACACGTACCGGTGCATAGATAATGAGACTTGGGTCGCTTAATTTAGAAAGGTCAAAAGCCTCTGTACGAATTCCCTCTCCTTCTGTTACAAATACACGGTTACGGCTGTTCTCGCTTCTTCCCATGATAAAATAAGCAGTTACAGCGTATTTTCCATTTGCGGATTTTCCTATGATGATTCCGCGTCCCGGATAAGAATTGTTCTGTAATTCTTTCTCGATTGATTTCATTTCCATTGATGATATCCTCCTTGTGAGTTGCTTTATAAAAAGTTTTTCACTTCCAATAATGTATCTGCTATGCCATAAAGCATAGGCTTTACTTCTTCTTTCGGTGGTGCTAAATCCGGCACCATAACGACACGCATTCCGGCACCATAGGCTGATTTTACACCGTTTTCCGAATCCTCCACTGCCATGCAGTATTCCGGCTCCTCCCCTAAAAGGCGGCAGGCTTCTATATAGACATCCGGCATTGGCTTGCCGTTTGTCACATTTGAAACACTGATAATCTTATCAAACTTGTCATAGAGCTGAATCTCTTTTAAATATTTCTCAGCACGTTCTATATCCGTTGCGGTGGCAACCGCAGTACAGTAACCTGCTGCTTTCAATTCTTCTAAGATTTCATCTGCCCCTGGTTTCTTCTCAATTCCCCGTTCTGCTAAAAGTGCCGCAAAACGTTCTTTCCTTGTCCGATGAAAATAGTCAAAATCGAAATCCTCTCCATACATTTCTTTTAACATCGGTCTCGAAAACTTCCGGTTCAGGCTTCTAAGGGATAGTATCACTTCTCTTGGAATGTCATATCCCATTTCTTTTGCAATCTGCTCACCTAAACCCACATAATATTTTTCTGTATCAATTAATGTGCCGTCAAGGTCAAAGACCACGGCTCTTATCTTTTTATCCATATTAGTTCTTAAAGCTGTGAATTGGTGCCGGAATTCTTCCGCCACGGTTTACAAATGCATCACAGGAGAACTGATTTACCGGCATAATCGGAGCATAGCCTAAGAGTCCGCCGAATTCTACCGTCTCTCCTACTCCCTTTCCAATTACCGGTATAATACGGACTGCCGTAGTCTTCTGGTTAATCATACCGATTGCCATCTCATCTGCAATAATTCCTGAAATGGTTGTCGCCTTGGTATCTCCCGGAATTGCAATCATATCCAGTCCTACGGAACACACACAGGTCATTGCCTCTAATTTTTCCAAAGAAAGGGCTCCTTCTGTTACCGCATCAATCATTCCCTGGTCTTCACTGACTGGAATAAAGGCTCCACTTAAACCACCCACATAAGAAGACGCCATAACACCGCCTTTTTTCACCTGATCATTTAAAAGGGCAAGGGCTGCCGTAGTTCCCGGTGCTCCTGCATAT
>JBJELL010000010.1:0-4907 GCA_051879115.1 Lachnospiraceae bacterium | reverse complement strand
GTTTTATTTTTCAATTTGGAGCACCGAAGGAAATAAGGGTGTCAAATGTAATTGTATACGCGAAAACAATGAGATAAGTGCCAGTTAAGCCTTTAAGAAACTGTTAGGTTTTGTACAATATATTGCACAAAAAGAAATAGATAGATAGAAAAAATACCCTAAAATCCCCTTAAATTCGTTAAAATACATAAAAAAACAATTTTTTGTCAAAAAGTATTGACAATATAATGCATATGAACTATATTTATTGCAACAAGTTGAGTTACAGAACTTGGAAAAATAAAATCCGGTTTGTGAACAAAGGCGTTTACTTCGATTGAAGTAGGCGCCTTTTTATAATATAGGAAATGCCCTGTATTATAAGAGTCTCTGGGCAGGAGCATACTGTCGTGGAGAGGAAAAGACCAGTCGCAGCCGGATAGACACCATCAGGAGAAAGAGAGGACGATAATTATGAAAAAACGAGTTGTAAGTGTGATGTTGGCAACAGTAATGGCAATGGGATTATTAGCTGGCTGTGGTTCTAGCAGTAAAGAAAGTGGCACAAAAGATACAGAGAAAACCGAGACAACAGAAGAGGGAAGTTCCGAGGGAGTGCTTCGTGTCGGCATGGAATGTGCCTATGCACCTTTTAACTGGACACAGGAGACGGAGGAAGTAGCCAACGGAGATAAGGCAGTACCGATTTATGGAACCGACTATTATGCATATGGCTATGATGTTATGATGGCAAAGAAAATTGCAGATGAGTTAGGATGGGATTTAGAGATACATAAGGTAGAATGGGATTCCATCGGACTGGCGATGGATTCCGGACAGTATGACTGTATCATCGCAGGTATGGGAAAAACAGCGGAACGTGAAAAATCCTATTCCTTCACAGAACCTTATTACTACAGAGATAACTGTATTACTGTGAAAAAAGGAAGCGACTTGGAAAACATAAAAGGTTTATCGGATTTGAAAGGTAAGAATGTAACCGTTACTACACAGCTTGGAACAGGCTGGGTTCCACTCTTAGACCAGATTCCGGATGCAACACTTGGAGCAAATTATGAGACAACAGCAGAGTGCTTCATGGCAATCTCTAACGGTGTTGCAGATGTGGCAGTTATCGACGTACCTACGGCTGAATCAGCAGCTATGACGAATAGTGATTTAGTTGTAATTAGTCTCCCGGAAGATGATTCTTTTGAAAATGACGAAGAGATGACAAATGTATGTATCGCTACTAGAAAAGATGATACAGAACTCCGCGATAAGATTCAGGAAGCAATGGACAACATCGGTTGGAATGATAAAGAAGCAATGGATGAAATGATGGAAGAGGCAATTTCCGTACAGCCTGCATCTAACTAGATAATAAATACTACAAAGAGGAGGCGATGATATGTTTGGAATTTTAGCATCGGCGGACCCGACGAATTCACTGGAATGGATGGTATTTTTGGCAAAGAAATATGCAAATCTGTTCTGGCAGGGCACCTGGGTTACCCTTTATGTGGCAGTGCTTGGAACCATTTTAGGATTTCTTTTAGGCTATCTGGTAGGAATTATTGAAGATATTAGAATTAATAAAGAAGATAACATTGTAAAAAAAGTACTTGTGCGCATTTTAAAAGCCATCTTCAATATCTATGTAGAAATCTTCAGAGACACCCCGATGATTGTCCAGGCAATGATTATATTCTTCGGTCTGCGTCAGTCCAATATAGAAATCGGAGTGGTGACAGCAGGTATTCTGGTCACACTTTTGAATACAGGAGCCTATATGGCAGAGACAGTTCGTGCAGGTATCAAATCCATTGATGCCGGACAGCGGGAAGGCGCATTGGCACTGGGAATGTCACCGATGCTTGCCATGGTTACAGTCATCCTTCCTCAGGCGTTTAAGAACATCATCCCGGAGATGGCAAATACTTTTTTGACGAATCTGAAGATGACTTCTGTATTGAATGTTATCGGAGTATCTGAGTTATTCATGACCGCGAAAACAGTAGGTGGTAACTATTATAAATACTTTGAGGCTTATCTCATCATTGCAGTTATTTACTTTGTATTCTGTTTCGTATTTAACCGTCTCTTCCTTTTTATGGAGAAGAAACTGGCAATGAAATCGGATTATGTACTGGCTGTAGAATATATGGATAATCAATAGGAGGAAACGGATATGGAAGAAAAAATTATCAGCATCCAGGAATTGAGTAAATCCTTCGGAGACCATGAAGTACTCAGAAAAATAGATTTTGATGTGGAAAAAGGAGAAGTCATCTGCATCGTAGGTTCCTCCGGTTCCGGCAAATCCACCCTGTTGCGCTGCATTAACCGTTTAGAGCATCAGACATCGGGAAAGATTTTCTATCATGGAAAAGAAGTCAAGGATGCACAAAAGGAGGTCAATGAATATCGTTCCAAAGTGGGAATGGTATTCCAGTCCTTCAATCTGTTCAATAACATGACAGTTCTTGACAACTGCATGGCGGGAACCAGAAAGGTGTTACATATTTCCAAGGAAGAGGCATTTGACCGTGCCATCGCCCATCTGAAAGCGGTGGGCATGGCACCTTATATCAATGCATATCCGGCACAGCTTTCCGGTGGACAGAAACAACGTGTAGCCATTGCAAGAGCGCTCTGCATGAATCCGGAAGTTCTACTTTTTGACGAGCCAACTAGTGCCCTCGACCCGGAGATGGTAGGAGAGGTCTTAAATGTTATGAAAGAGCTGGCAAAGACAGGACTTACGATGATTATCGTAACCCATGAGATGGGATTTGCCAGAGATGTCTCTACCAGAACCATTTTTATGGATAAAGGATATATTGCAGAGGATGATATACCGGAAAGATTATTCACAAACCCGAAAAATCCAAGAACGAGAGAGTTCTTAGGAAGATTTATGGCAGGATAAATGAGGAGGCGAGAAGATGGATAACTTTGTAATCACATTTGCAAGAGGATTTGGTTCCGGAGGGAAGGAAATCGCATCAAAGTTAGCAGCAGATTTGGGAATCCACTGTTATGAAAACAGAATTCTGACATTGGCATCTCAGATGAGCGGGCTAGACGAGAATCTGTTTGCAGAGGTAAATGAAAAGGTAAGAAGCAACGGAAGTTTTGCAAGTTTTCTAAAAGGGCTTCCACGTTCAAGACAGTATATTACCAGAAATGAAAAGTTTGTTTCTGATGATGTTTTGTTTGATTATCAGCGACAGATTATCGAGAATCTTGCGGATACGGAATCCTGTGTAATTGTGGGAAAATGTGCAGACTGGGTGTTAAGAGACAGAGATAATGTGGTCAGCATTTATATTGAAGCACCAAGAGACTTCTGTGTAAAACGAACCATAGCAAATATGGGTGTTACGGAGGAGACGGCTAATGCCACCATTGAACATACGGATAAATACCGTGCAGACTATTATGCCTATTACACACACGGAAACTACTGGACGAATCCGGTAAACTACGATATGACCCTAAACAGTGAAAGAGTCGGTGTGGAAAATTGTGTGAAACTGATTAAAGAATACTTAAAAATCAGAGGATTCATTTCTGATTAATAATGAAAAGTTGAAGTATATGCCGGCTGTGAAGGCTGACAAAAAGTGAGGGTAAAAAGATGAAATTAAAAGATACAGGATTAACAGAACAGGACATTAAAGACAAGGTTAATAAATACATGATTGAAACCTATGAACGTTTTGATTTTGTGGCAGAGACGGCAAAGGATATGTATATGTACAGTACAGACGGAGACGCATATCTGGATTTTTATGCAGGTATTGCAGTCAACAGTACAGGGAACTGTAACGAAAAGATTGTAGCTGCCGTTCAGGAACAGTGTAAGGACTTGATGCAGACTTTTAACTATCCATATACCATTCCTCAGGCACTTTTGGCAGAGAAGGTCTGTACCACCATTGGAATGGATAAGATTTTTTACCAGAATTCCGGTGCTGAGGCAAACGAAGCAATGATTAAAATGGCAAGAAAATACGGGGTGGAAAAATATGGTCCTCACAAGTACAATATCGTGACAGCAAAGATGTCCTTCCATGGAAGAACCTTTGGAGCTATGAGTGCAACGGGTCAGCCCGACAATGCCTGTCAGATTGGATTTGGTGATATGACACCGGGATTTTCCTATGCAGAATATAATAATCTGGAATCTTTCAAAGCGGCTGTGACAGAAAATACCATCGGTATCATGGTGGAGCCGGTACAGGGCGAAGGCGGTGTTCATCCTGCCACGAAAGAATTCTTAGTAGGACTCAGGGAGTTCTGTGATGAAAAAGGAATCCTACTCTTGTTAGATGAGGTACAGACAGGGTGGTGTCGAACCGGTGCCGTAATGAGTTATATGAACTATGGAATCAAACCGGATATTGTATCTATGGCAAAAGCCTTAGGCGGTGGAATGCCAATCGGTGCCATCTGTGCCACCGAGGAAGTGGCAAAAGCCTTTACGGTGGGTTCTCATGGAACCACTTTTGGAGGACATCCGGTTTGCTGTGCCGCAGCACTGGCAGAAGTCAACGAGCTCTTAGACAGAGATTGTGCAAAAAATGCCAAAGAAATGGGAGATTATTTCTCCTCTAAATTAAGTACACTGCCTCACGTAAAAGAGGTTCGTCATCAGGGACTTTTTGTAGGAGTGGAATTCGATGATACCATTAGCGGTGTAGAGGTAAAACACGGCTGTTTTGACAGAAAACTGTTGATTACGGCAATTGGTGACCACATCATTCGTATGGTTCCGCCTCTGATTTTGACAAAGGAAGACTGCGATAAAGCTTTTGAAATTATCAAAAAATCCGTAGAAGCGGCAGCATAAGTGCAAATCAATAAGAAGCGATATAGAATCAGGACTTTTCGAGAAATCGGGAAGTCCTTTTTGTATTGTC
>JBJELL010000009.1:2781-4951 GCA_051879115.1 Lachnospiraceae bacterium | reverse complement strand
CGAAGTATATATTCAGGATGAAGAATGAAGTGAATGATGAAAGGGAAAGGAAGATGACCACTAATAAACAGTTTGAAAAATTCTAGTTGTAAAGAGGAAATATTCTGTTATAATGTAATTATAAAGAGGCAATCGCCACAGAGTGGTTGACCAAGAATATGAATGTAAGAAACCTTCCGAGACTCAGCCAAAGTACAGGGAAGGTTTTTTATTATCTTAATGACAAATCAAGTAAATGAATGTCAGTAGTGCTAGAAGGAACATTCCGAAAGACATTAAGTCTTTAAAATCGAATTTATTCTTCATGAGCATCACCTCCATTCTATGTAGAATGAAGGTCAACCACCCTGTAACACGATTGCCAGTAGCAATTTGCTACTAAAAATATTATAGCATAACACCAATCAGAACACAAGTTCGTCTATTGGAAGATTGTTATTTACAAGAAGTACATTTGAATGTTGAAACAATATAAACAAATGACAACTTAGCAAGTTTGAAGCATGGAAATAGGATGACATCATTTAGATATCATTGATGAATTTCATAGATTTAAGATAGATACGGTTTCTACACTGTAGATTGTGTGTAAGCCTTTTATTTATGGGCTTTCCGTGTGACCTAAGGTAATTTTTGGTAGTTATCACCGGAATAATGATCATTTTTAGAAAACCGATTCTTCTTGCTTTTTAACCATAAAAATGATACAATATTTCCGACATATGACGGAAATGAAATGAGGTGATGAAGTGGCAAGACCAAGTAGATGCAGACGAATCTGTTCCGAACCAATGTATGACAGTTTTCTTCCGCAGGGAAATTGCAGAGAAGAAAAAATTGTTCTATCAGTAGATGAATATGAGGTGATTCGTCTGATTGATTTGGAAAAAATGACGCATGAACAGTGTGCTAAAGTAATGAATATTTCCAGAACCACTGTTACGGAGATTTATGAAGCGGCAAGAGAGAAGATTGCGGACAGCATTGTAAATGGAAAGCCACTTAGAATCTTTGGCGGAAATTATCGGCTTTGTGATGGCTCGGCAATCCGTTATTGTCAGAAGAACTGTAAAAAATCAACTGGAATCGTAATGAATAAAAACGTTTCTAAGAAAGGAAAGAGTACTATGAGAATTGCAGTAACTTATGAAGACGGAAAGATATTTCAGCATTTTGGACACACAGAATATTTTAAACTGTATGATATTGAAGATAACAAGGTGGTCAATGAGCAGGTCGTTGACACCAACGGTCAGGGACACGGAGCCTTGTCTGAATTTCTTCGTCAGGCAGAAGTGGATATACTTATCTGTGGCGGAATTGGCGGCGGAGCTCAGATAGCCTTATCCGAGGTGGGAATTCAGTTATACGGAGGAGTGTCCGGTAATGCAGACGATGCAGTGAATGCATATTTGGAAGGTAACTTGGATTTTAACCCAAATGTTCATTGTAACCATCATGAGCATCATCACGGAGATGGACATTCCTGTGGCGAAAATAAACGTGGGTGTACAGGAAACTAAGATAAATTAGATAATGAGCCAGAGAACCGGACTGTCAATCAACAGTCTGGTTTTTTTAACCACTTGACAATATCTCCCACATATTCTAAAATGCAAGTAATCGCTTGCAATAGGGAGGGAAATATTATGTATGATGAAACACAAAACAAAATTATCAATGCCACAATGGATTTAGTAATGGAACGGGGCTATTCTTCAACCACCACGAAAGATATCGCACATCGGGCAGGAGTCAACGAATGTACGATATTTAGAAAATTCAAGGGAAAAAAAGACATCGTACTGTCTGCTATGCAGTTACCGGAATGGAACCCGAAGCTGTCAGAGAGCCAATTTTCCTATGTGGGAGATTTAGAAAAAGACCTCATTTCTTTTGCAAAGGTCTATATGTCCAAAGTGACTCCGCGGATGGTGAAGATATCTATTGGACTTCGTACACCCGAATTGTACCCGGACACAGCAGAGGGAATCTTAAAAGTCCCACAGGTATTCAAAAAGGTTCTGATGAACTATTTTGAAGCGATGAGCAGTCGGCTGAGTACAACAGATTACGAAAGCATGGCAATGATGTTTCTGTCTATGAACTTTGGATTTGTATTTTTGGATGCATCCTTTGGAAAGAAACTGACGGAATTAGAAAAAGAGGA
>JBJELL010000009.1:0-2681 GCA_051879115.1 Lachnospiraceae bacterium | reverse complement strand
TTGTATTTTTGGATGCATCCTTTGGAAAGAAACTGACGGAATTAGAAAAAGAGGAGTACATAGAAAACAGCGTCCGGATTTTTGTGAATGGTATCATGAAAAAATAAGGAGAAATAAGAAATGGAGATTTGTAAAAACGTACATCAAATAAAGATTGATTTTCAAGTAACACCGGAAATAAAGCGGTATGTTTATGTATATCTGATTACAGGGAAGAATTGTTATCTGATAGATACCGGCGTTGCAGGCGGTGAGAAAATCATTGAAGATTATATGAAAAAATTGGGAAGAGATATTTCAGAAATAAAGACGGTTTTTTTGACTCACTCCCATCCTGACCATATAGGAGGAGCAGCGGCAATCAAGCAAAGAACTAACTGTGAGCTCTACGCTTCGGGTATGGAAAAAGCGTGGATAGAGAATATTGACATACAGTTTAAAGAAAGACCAATTCCTAACTTTTATACCCTGGTAGAAGAATCTGTGCAGGTGGAACAGATGGTAAAAGAAAATGACAGATTTATGCTTGAAGATGGAATTACCATAAGAGTAGTAGAGACACCGGGACATTCAAAAGGTTCCGTATCCTACATATGGGAAGAAGGAAAAGTTATATTCTGCGGAGACTCCATTCCGGTCATGGACGATTTTCCAATCTTTGTGGATGAGATTCAAAGTGAAAATTCCATAAAAAAGATAGGGAGTCGAAAAGAACTTCAGATATGCTGTCCGGCATGGGACAGGATTTATATAGGGGATGAGATAGTAAAAGTATGTCAGGAACGATTAGAACTCTTAGAAAAATTAAAGCAGTGCGTTTGTCAGATAATGGAGCAGAATAAGCCAGAATCACAGGAAGAAAAAAGGTATCAGATAGGAGAAACCATGGGCTGGGGACATGGAGTGGGAAATCCCCTCTTTCAAAAAAGTATAGAAGCCTGTCTGCATACCATATAACCTATGTATCATCTTGTTTTTGCCGAGACTAGAAGCTATAATATTACTAAACATACTAGGAATAGGGAGGAAATCTTATGGCTTTTAATTTTAATTACTATACACCGACAGAAGTAATCTTTGGAAAAGAGACGGAGTGTAAAGTTGGAGACTTGATACAAAAATACCATGCTAAAAAAGTCCTGATTCATTACGGTGGACAGAGTGCAGTCCGTTCCGGTCTGATTGAACGAATAAAAAAATCTTTAGAAGTAGCGGGTATTTCCTATGTGGAGCTTGGTGGCGTGGTTCCAAATCCCCGTCTGTCCAAAATCTATGAAGGAATAGAGCTTGGAAAAAAAGAAGAGGTAGACTTCCTGTTAGCAGTTGGCGGTGGTTCCGTAATCGATTCTGCCAAAGCCATAGCCTATGGCATAGCAGAACCGGAACAGGATGTGTGGGAACTGTTTGAACATACCAGAAGTGCACAGTCCTGTCTGCCGGTTGGTGTTGTTCTTACCATTGCCGCAGCAGGAAGCGAAATGAGCAAAGGTTCCGTTATCACAAAAGAGGTTTCCGGTGAAAAACGTTCCTATAACAATAACCTAGCTCTACCAAAATTCGCAATCATGAATCCGGAGCTTACTATGACATTGCCGGATTTTCAGACTCAGTCCGGTTGTACGGATATGATGATGCATATCATGGAACGCTATTTTACTCAGGGTGGAAACATGGAAGTAACAGATGCAATCGCAGAAGGATTGTTGAGAACCGTTATGAAAAATGCTGAAATTTTACACAAAGACCCATCCAATTATGAGGCAAGAGCAGAGGTAATGTGGGCAGGAAGTCTGGCACACAATGGTCTGGCCGGATGTGGAAATGATGGTGGGGACTTTGCATGCCATATGATGCAGCATGAACTAGGCGGTATGTTTGATGTAGCCCATGGTGCGGGATTAGCTGCTATCTGGGGAAGCTGGGCAAGATATGTCTACAGAGAATGTCTGAATCGTTTTGTGAAATACGCAGTAAATGTTATGGGTGTGGAAGAAAAGGGCAGGGATGAGGATATTGCCCTTAAGGGAATTGAAGCAATGGAAGATTTCTATCATCGAATCGGAATGCCGACGAATTTAAAAGAATTGGGCATTGCTCCAACGGATGAACAGATTGCGGAAATGGCGAAGTCAGGAACACAGGCATATGGCGGTCACAGAGGTTCGGCAAAAGTTATTTATGAAGCAGATGCCATTCAGATTTACAAAATGGCAAGAGGATAAAGATGTACTATTCAACACATTATGAATCTCCCATAGGAACCTGTCTTATCGTATCAGATGAAGAAAACATGGTTGGACTCTGGTTTCTAGGGCAAAAATATTTTTGTCCTTTAAAAGAAGAACTCATCGAAAAAGAGCAGCCGGTTCTAATCCATGCAAAAGAATGGCTGGATAGATATTTTGCAGGGAAAAAGCCTCCGTTATCAGAACTTTCCCTTGCACCAAAGGGAAGTGAGTTTCGTCAAGAGGTTTGGAACATATTGTGCAGGATTCCCTATGGAAGTGTCATGACTTATGGAGAAATTGCAAAAGAGATTGCAAAAACGCAGGGAAAAAGCCGCATGTCAGCACAGGCAGTGGGAGGAGCAGTCGCTCATAATCCCATCTCCATTATCATCCCATGTCACAGAGTCATAGGAAGTAACCAAAGCCTTACCGGTTATGCAGGCGGTATTGAGA
>JBJELL010000008.1:2020-4967 GCA_051879115.1 Lachnospiraceae bacterium | reverse complement strand
ACTATAGAACACCTGATTTCAAAGGTTCGTCCTGCGAAAAAAGGCACACAAAGTAGAATGAATGATAGGAAGATACTACCCTTGTGCCTTTTTATAGGTGCAAGGGTTTTTTATTTCATAGGAAATTCCTTTGGATTTCCTATGAAATAAAAACGCTCCGCGAGGATGTGCACTCGCGTGAGAGGAAGATGTCAGCTAAAGCTGACCACGCTCGGCACGCAAAGTGTGCGAGCCCCTCATGAGTGAGGGGGGGGTGGGGAGCTGATGTGGGCTTGCCCACTTTGTTCTTATGTAGACAATTTTATTAAGAAAGGCAGAAGCAATGGAGACCAGACTTGCTATTATAGCGATTGTAGTAGAAAAAGCCGAAAGTGTAGAACGCCTGAATCAGATTCTTCACGAATACGGCGATTACATCATTGGAAGAATGGGTATACCCCACAGAGAACGTGATGTGAACCTCATCAGCATTGCCATCGACGCACCCCAGAATGACATCAGCAGTCTGTCCGGGAAGCTTGGCATGTTAGAAGGAGTTACTGCAAAGGCAGTTTACTCAAAAGTATAAGCAGGAGATAAGCATGAACTTATTAGAAAAATTAGAACAGGAGCGAATGCTTACAAAAGAAGAATGGAAAGACCTGATTACGGGGCAGAAACAGTATGAGAAAGAGGCGGCAGAGATTGCCCGTCGTATCAGAGAGGAACAGTTTGGAAACCGGGTATTTGTCCGGGGACTCATTGAGTTTACAAATTACTGTAAGAATGACTGTTACTACTGTGGAATCCGAAGGAGTAACCGAAATGTTGACCGTTACCGGCTGACCTTAGAGCAGATTTTAGAATGTACGGATATCGGTTATGAGTTAGGATTTCGCACCTATGTCTTACAGGGCGGGGAAGACGCTTATTTTACAGATGAACGTGTGATAGAAATGATAAAAGCAATTAAAGAAAAACATCCCGACTGTGCAATCACTCTTTCCATAGGAGAGAAGGAACGCACAAGCTACGAAGCATTTTTCAAAGCCGGGGCAGACCGCTATCTGTTAAGACATGAAACCGCGGATAAGACGCATTATGAGGGACTTCATCCAAAGGAAATGTCTTTTGAGCACCGCAGGAACTGTTTGAAAGAATTAAAAGATATCGGTTATCAGGTGGGATGCGGATTCATGGTGGGAAGTCCGGGACAGAGTACTGAGACTCTGGCAGAGGATATGCTTTTTATTCAGGAATTACAGCCCCATATGGTGGGAATCGGACCCTTTGTTCCACACCATGAGACACCGTTTAAGGATGAGACAGGTGGGACGGTAGAGCAGACCTTGTATCTGCTCAGTCTGATTCGGATTTTAAAACCGGAGGTACTGCTGCCGTCAACCACGGCGTTAGGGACGATTGACCCAAGAGGCAGGGAAAAAGGAATCCTTGCAGGTGGAAATGTTGTCATGCCCAACCTTTCACCCACAAGTGTCCGCAAAAAATATGAACTATATGACAATAAAATCTGTACCGGAGATGAAGCGGCAGAATGTAGATTCTGCCTGAACAATCGTATGAAAACCATCGGATGCAAGTTTGCAACAGACAGGGGCGACGCACCGGGATGGAGAAGATAGAGGAGGAAAAGAACAATGTATGATGTAAAATCCAGTAAAGCAGAAGAATTTATTTCTCATGAGGAGATATTAGAATCCTTAGAGTACGGAGAAAAAAACAAGAGTAATGTAGCAGAGATTGACCGTATCTTAAATAAGGCAAGAGAGAAAAAAGGAATCTCCCATAGAGAGGCACTCGTACTCTTAGACTGTGATATTGAAGAGAAAAATCAGGAAATCTATGCATTAGCAAAGGAAATCAAAGAAGAATTTTACGGAAACCGTATCGTAATGTTTGCACCATTGTACTTATCGAACTATTGTATCAATGGCTGTGAGTACTGTCCATATCATTTAAAGAACAAGCACATTGCCAGAAAGAAGCTGACACAGGAAGAGATTGTAAAAGAAGTAACGGCTCTTCAGGATATGGGACACAAACGTCTTGCCTTAGAAGCAGGGGAAGACCCGGTCAACAATCCGATTGAATATATTTTAGAGTGCATTGAGACCATTTATGGCATTAAGCATAAAAACGGAGCAATTCGCCGTGTCAACGTCAACATTGCGGCAACAACCGTGGAAAACTACCGTAAGTTAAAAGAGGCGGGTATCGGAACCTATATTTTATTCCAGGAGACTTACCACAAAGAAAATTATGAAAAACTCCATCCAACAGGACCAAAACACGATTATGCATACCACACCGAGGCGATGGATCGGGCAATGGAAGGTGGAATTGATGACGTAGGACTGGGAGTATTGTTTGGATTAAATAACTATCGTTATGATTTTACCGGAATCATCATGCATGCAGAGCATTTAGAGGCAGCTAAGGGAGTGGGACCACATACGATTAGTGTGCCAAGACTCCGTCGTGCCGATGATATTGACCCGGATGTATTTGATAACGGAATTTCCGATGATTTATTTGCAAAAATTGTGGCCTGCATAAGAATTGCCGTTCCATATACCGGAATGATTGTATCTACAAGGGAGTCTGCAGAAACCCGTAAAAAAGTGTTACAGCTTGGTATTTCTCAGATTAGCGGTGGTTCTAAGACCAGTGTGGGCGGTTATGCAGAAGAAGAGCCGGAAGAAGAGAATTCTGCACAGTTTGATGTCAGTGACCAGAGAACCTTAGATGAGGTAGTACGCTGGTTGATGGAAATGGATTTCGTACCGAGCTTTTGTACCGCATGTTACCGCGAAGGCAGAACAGGAGACCGCTTTATGCAGCTTTTAAAGAGCCGTCAGATTGTCAACTGCTGCCATCCGAATGCACTGATGACGTTAAAGGAATACTTAGAGGATTATGCAAGTCCGAAGACAAAAGAAATCGGAGA
>JBJELL010000008.1:0-1920 GCA_051879115.1 Lachnospiraceae bacterium | reverse complement strand
TAAAAGAAAGCATAAGGAGAGAGGAATAATGAAAGAAAAAGACATATTACAGCAGGCCATTATGGAGTTGAAAGAGGGGAGAGAACAAGGTTTTAATACCATCTACGCCCAGACTTATAATTATGTATTCCAAAGGGCCTGTTTTTTTATGAAAAATGAAGAAGAGGCATTAGATGTGGTACAGGATGTATATGTAGCCGTCTATAAATCCATTCATACTTTAGAGGATTCTTCAAAGCTTTATGCATGGATGGGAGGTATTACCTACAACTTGGCCATGAGAGCATTTCGTAAGAAAAAGGAGATTCTACTAGACGAAGATAAAGAGAATATTTTTGAAAATATCGAGTTAGAAGATATTTCGCTAAAACCGGAAGAAAAAGTACAGGTAGATGCAACGGCGCAGATTATAAAAGAAATCTTAGAAGAACTGCCGGAGCTGCAACGGGCGGCAGTCTTTGCATTCTATTACGATAACATGAGCATTAAGGAAATTGCAGAACAGTTTGAATGCAGTGAGAATACCATAAAAAGCCGTTTGAACTATGCAAGGAAATTCTTAAAGGAAGCTGTTACAGAACGGGAGAAAAAAGAAGGCTATCGGCTACATTCCTTTGGAATTCCTACCCTACTTCTTGCATTATACTTATATGGAAAAGAGCACAGACTCACGAAAACTGCGGCGCAGACGGCCTATAATAAGGTTTGCACCAAAGTGGGAGTAGCACCAACAGGCATTACATCCGTAAATGAGGGAAGTGCCATAACGGATGAAATCTATCAGAGTAAGCTGTATGAAATGACCAATTCTTCTGTCATAAGTAACAGCAGTGCGATGGCGGAAGGTGGAAAAGCGGCTGGAGCAATGAAAACAGGTGGGCTTACACTAGGAGCTAGAATTGCCATCGGGGTAGCGGCAGCAGTAGCCGTTGTTGGAACGATTGCAGGAGTGGTACATTATCAGGCAAAGGAAAAACAGGAACCGATTGCACAAGAGGAGCAAGAGATAAAAGAAGTAAAACCTGTGGAAGAAGAACCGGAGAGTACTAATTCGGATGATACGACGGAGGATGTATCAGTAGAGGAGAAGCAGATAATAGAAGACAGTGAAACATCACCTATTACGAATCCTAATTTGGTAAATGGAGAAGAAGCTACATATACAGTGGAAACCGTTTCGGTAGAACATCCAAATGGAATCTTTGAATATCCGCAGATTCGTGGATGGGAAAACGAAGAAAAACAGACGTATTGGAACGATGTTTTTAGAATTGAACAAGTGGCAGATGAAGATTTAGGACAGACCTATGAGGTAAAGACAGCAAATGAGAACTACTTGTCCATTATGATAAAGGGTTCGTTCCAGGGAGGAGTTCATCCATACAGCTATAAACAGGTCTACAACATAAATATGCAGACAGGTGAAATCATTAATCTTACGGATTGTGTAGACATAGCAGAGTGTGCAAAGCTTTTAGCAGATGATAATTCCTATGTATGTGAGAATCCGGACGTTGATATGGCATATATCATGGAATTTAACAGTATGTATTATGATGCAAATGCAGAGTATGAACAGCAGATACAATCTGTGATACAACAAAATATCATAGAGTTGTATGAGGGAATGGAGAACGTGAATGATTCTATGTGGTACATTCAGGATAATCAGGTATCCTTTGTATTCTATGTAGCACATGCGGATGGAGATTATGTAGATTTTACTCTAAAAAAATAAAAAATTTTAAAAAAAATAAAACCTTTTTGAAAATAAATGGAACTAATAG
This sequence comes from Lachnospiraceae bacterium, assembly GCA_051879115.1. GTDB lineage: Bacteria > Bacillota > Clostridia > Lachnospirales > Lachnospiraceae > Maccoyibacter. The sequence goes on along the minus strand of JBJELL010000008.1, from coordinate 133 downwards.
ATAGAAACTAAAAAAATTCAAAGGAAAAAGTAGAGAAAGGAAGAAAGATATGAAGAAAAAATTACTAGCATTAACAATGGCAATAACAGTTGCATTTTCAAACTCAGCCGTATTGTATGCAGCCGAAGAGGTG
>JBJELL010000007.1:0-5013 GCA_051879115.1 Lachnospiraceae bacterium | reverse complement strand
CTTTTAGCCCATGCTGTATTGGGGCTTCTTCCATCAAATGCGAAATGGAGCGGAGAACTGTATTTTTTAGAAGAAGAACTGGATAGTAAAAGGATGGAACAGGTGCGGGGCAAAGAGATTGCACTGGTACCTCAGAGTGTGAACTATCTTGACCCTCTTATGAAAGTGGGAAAACAGGTGCGAAATGGGAAAAAATCCGAAGCGGTAAAAAAACGCCAAAGAGGACTTTTTAAAAAATATGGTTTAGGGGAAGAAACGGAAGAACTCTATCCTTTTGAATGTTCCGGGGGAATGAGCAGAAGGATTCTCTTATCTACGGCATTGATGGAAAATCCCAGACTTTTAATTGCTGATGAGCCGACACCGGGAATGGAGCTTGCCATGGCAAAAAAGGCAATGGAAGATTTTCGGAGCTTTGCAGACGAGGGAAACGGGGTACTGCTGATTACCCATGATATTGAGCTGGCATTAGAAGTAGCGGATCGTATAGCGGTTTTTTATGCAGGAACAACGGTGGAAGAAGCTTTAGCAAAAGATTTTCAGTCAGAAGAAACCCTGCGTCATCCATATACCAAAGCACTATGGCGTGCAATGCCCCAAAATGGTTTTCAGATTATAGAGGGAAACCAGCCGTATGTGAAGAGTCTGCCAAAGGGCTGTGTCTTTGGACCGAGATGTCCGCAGTTTTCCAAAGAATGTGAAGGTGAGATACCGGAAAAAATCGTAAGATGCGGAACGGTGCGCTGTGTCAAATATAAAGAAGATGCAAAGCACCATTCTCAGGGAAAGGAGATGCACGCCCATGTTGGAAGTTAAAAATATCAGTTTTTCCTATATAGAAGAGAAAGAGCCGATTATTGAAAATGTCAGTTTTACCTTAAAGCCGGGGGAACGGTTGGGAATCGTGGCACCAAGCGGTGCCGGTAAGACGACTCTGTTAAAAATTCTTAGCGGATATGAAAAACCGGATGCAGGCGAGGTCTTAATCGACGGCGAACCCCTTTCTGAAAGAGGATATTGTCCGGTACAGATGATTTGGCAGCATCCGGAACATGCGGTAAACCCTAGGAGAAAAATGCGTGAAGTTTTAAAAGAGGGGAACGGTATAGAAGAGAGGATGATAGAACGGCTGGGGATAGAAGAGGACTGGAAGAATCGTTATCCGCAGGAATTATCAGGAGGAGAACTACAACGGTTCTGCATCGCAAGAGCTTTGGGAAAGGGAACGAAATATCTGCTTGCAGATGAGATTTCTACAATGCTGGATTTGATTACCCAGGGACAGATTTGGAATTTTCTGATGGAGGAGACAGCAAGGAGGCAGATAGGGATGATTGTAGTCAGTCACAGTCAGCCGCTTTTGGATTATGTCTGTACAAGACAAATCAGACTAAAAAAGTAAAACAAACAAAAAAATCAGAAAATAAAAAAAACAATAGAGAAAAATCAATCAGATTAATTTGAGTTTTAGCATTTCTTTTCATTTAAAATGTGTTACAATAGAAAAGAGTTTTTCAACTCTTTTGAAGGAGAGCACAGATGTCAGAGAAAATTGAAAATAGTTTGAAGCAGGAAATAGACCGTATAGACCGCAGAAAACGCGTCAACAGAATGAAGAAGGGATTCTTTACAATGATGAGCGTTTGGATGCTGGTTTCGATGGTTTTATGTGTAGCACTTTTTATTAAGGTGATACATTTAGAGGATACGTTAAAAGAGGTCTCGGCGAATCTTCCCCAAGTGGAACAGGTAGAACATGTGGAAAAACAGAATTCGCCAAAAGCCGATGAGTCTGGTGAGATTTCCGTGGGAGAGAAGGAAGCAACACAGCAGAAGGAAAATCTTGCAGAGAATGGAGAGCAGTTGAAGGTATATCTGACTTTCGATGACGGACCGAGTACAAATACGGAAGCAATTCTGGATATTTTAGACAAATATAATGTAAAGGCAACTTTTTTTGTAATAGGAAAGACGGACGAACTTTCCAAAGAACTCTATAAAAAAATCGTAGACAAGGGACACACGTTGGGAATGCATTCTTATTCTCATAAATATTCGGTAATCTATGATTCGTTGGAGGCTTTTGAACAGGATATTCAACAGATACATGATTATTTATATGAAGTGACCGGAGTGGACTGTAAGTATTACCGTTTTCCGGGCGGAAGCAGCAACCAGGTGAGCAACAGCGATATGACGCAGTTTATCCGTTATCTGAATGAAAGAGGGATTACATATTATGACTGGAATGTCTCAAGTGGTGATGCAACCTCGCAGGCATATACGGCGGATGAATTGATTCAGAATGTCATGGGAGATGTGGCAAAATATAAGACCTCGGTGGTATTGATGCATGATTCCGCAGCAAAACCAACCACGGTAGAAGCATTGTCATCATTGATTGAACAGCTTCAAGGAATGGGAGCTGAAATCTTACCGATAGATGAAGAAACAACACCTATACAGCATGTCACAATAGACACACAGGAACAAGAACAATAAGAAGAAGTATGGAGGGACTTATGGGCTTTTTTAAAGATTTAAAAGAGGACGCTTCACAGGCAGTGAAAGAATTAATGCCGGGTGAAGAAATGCTTGATGAAGAACTGACAGAAGAAGACGATTTAGTTGTGAACACCTTAGAAGGTGAGCTGGATATGGAGTCAGAACTGTCTAAGTTAAATGGTCTGTTAGAAGCAGTGCCGGAAGTGACAGAAGAGGAAAAGAAACAGGAGGAACCTGTAAAAGCACCTGTTTTAGAAGATGTCAAAAAAGATACAAGAGTCAAGGAGGAACCATTCATGAGTATGGAGACAGAAATACCAGTAAATACAATGGGAAGAGGAATGAGAGAGCCGGTTATGCCGACTATGCCGACTATGGAGCAGACAGCACCGGTTCAGCCGGAAGTAAACAGAAGAGAGCCGGAACCGGTTATTTCCGATGAGGTTACAGTAATTACAGAGGGAAGTAGCCTGACAGGTAATTTGCAGTCCAATGGTTCTATTGATTTAAGAGGAACTGTAATGGGTGATGTACAGTGCAACGGTAAATTGACTGTAACAGGAACTATTCATGGAAATAGTACAGCTTCTGAATTTTTTGCAGATAATGCAAAAGTTGAAGGAGAGGTAACTACTTCAGGAACCGTAAAAATTGGACTTGGTTCTGTTGTTATTGGTAATATCTCAGCTACTTCTGCAGTAATTGCAGGAGCAATCAAAGGTGATATCGATGTACAGGGACCGGTTGTAGTAGATACATCCGCAGTTGTAATGGGAAATATCAAATCCCGTTCCGTACAGATTAACAATGGTGCGGTAATTGAAGGTTTCTGTTCACAGTGTTATGCAGAAGTGGATATGGAAAGCCTTTTTGTAAGTGAATAAATATTAGGAGTCAGGAATGAAAAGAGTATTATTAAAACTCAGCGGTGAAGCATTAGCAGGAGAAAAACATACCGGTTTTGACGAAGCTACCGTTGTAATGGTGGCTAAACAGGTGAAACAGCTTGTGGATGACGAAGTTGAAGTAGGAGTCGTTATCGGAGGCGGTAACTTCTGGAGAGGCAGAACCAGTGAAAATATTGACCGTACAAAAGCAGATCAGATAGGTATGTTAGCTACAGTGATGAACTGTATCTATGTATCCGAGATTTTCCGGTCAGAAGGAATGAAGACAGAGGTATTAACACCATTTGAGTGTGGTTCTATGACAAAATTGTTTTCAAAAGACCGGGCAAATAAATATTTTGAACAGGGTAAGGTTGTATTTTTTGCCGGAGGTATCGGACATCCGTATTTCTCTACAGATACGACAACCGCTCTGCGTGCCATTGAGATAGAGGCTGATGTGATTCTGCTTGCAAAAGCAATTGACGGAGTCTATGACAGTGATCCGAAGACGAATCCGAATGCGGTTCGCTACGATGAAGTATCAATTCAGGAAGTCATTGACAAACAGCTTGCAGTTGTGGATATGACCGCTTCTATCATGTGTATGGAGAATAAGATGCCAATGTATGTATTTGGTTTAAATGAAGAAAATAGTATCGTAAAAGCCATGAGTGGAAAATTCAACGGAACAGTTGTTACGGTATAGCAGGAGGAAAGAAAATGGATGAGAGATTAACCCAATTTGAAGATAAAATGAATAAGTCCTATAAGAACTTAATAGAAGAACTGGGAACAATCCGTGCAGGACGTGCCAATCCGCATGTATTAGATAAAATCAAGGTGGATTATTACGGAACCCCGACTTCTATACAGCAGGTAGCAAACGTCAGCGTGCCGGAACCGAGAATGATTCAGATTCAGCCTTGGGAAGCATCTATCGTAAAAGATATTGAAAGAGCAATTATCACATCTGACTTAGGAATCAATCCTACTAACGATGGAAAGGTAATTCGTTTGGTATTTCCGGAGCTTACCGAGGAACGCAGAAAAGAACTTGCAAAGGATGTTAAGAAAAAAGGCGAGAGTGCTAAGGTTGCCATCCGTAATATCCGTCGTGATGCCAATGATACTTTCAAAAAACTCGGCAAATCCTCCGATATTTCAGAGGATGAGGTAAAGGATTTAGAAGATCAGGCACAGAAAATGACAGATAAGTTCATAAAAGAAATTGATAAAGCCATTGAGGATAAATCCAAAGAAATTCTTACCGTATAGGATTTCAAAGACATGGGGACGCAGCGGTATCGCCGTGTCCTCTTTTTAATTATGTAAATTCATGAATAAGTGGCAGGGATTTACCTAACAGGAGGAAATACGATGAATATTCCACAGCATGTTGCCATTATTTTAGATGGAAACGGAAGATGGGCAAAGAGTAAGGGAATGCCGAGAAACTACGGGCATACAGTAGGTGCAAAGAATGTGGAGGTTATCTGTGAAGATGCTTATAACCTTGGAATTAAGTATCTGACTCTGTATGCGTTTTCTACCGAGAACTGGAATCGTCCGGATTCCGAGGTGGAAGCCTTGATGAAGCTTTTGAACACCTATTTAAAGA
>JBJELL010000006.1:0-5019 GCA_051879115.1 Lachnospiraceae bacterium | reverse complement strand
ATGCCATTGTTCTCCTTTGTAATGTGTTTTACCGTTCCGGTAGGTCTTGGTATTTACTGGATTGCAGCGGCAGCTTTTCGTGGAGTTCAGCAGTTCTTCATCAATAAGCATATGGAAAAGATTGACTTAAATGATATTATTGCTAAGAATCAGGCTAAAATGAAAAAACGCCGTGAGAAAATGGGTATCTCTGAAGAAGATATGAAAAAAGCAGCAGGTATTAAGACAAAACATAATTTGAATCTGGATACTTCTGTTACTTCAGAAGAGAAGGAGAATAGATTAAAAGAAGCTGATGCAAAGAAGAAAAATGCAAAAGAAGGAAGTTTGGCTGCAAAAGCTAATTTAGTTCGTGAGTTTAATGAAGGCAATAGGAAATAGGGGGCAGAATTCATGGAATTTATGAGATTTACAGGTAAGACAGAAGAAGATGCTCTTACAGAAGCAAAGATTGCTCTTGGTGCTACTACAGATGAAATTGAATATGAAGTAGTTGAAAAGGGAACAACAGGTTTTCTTGGAATTGGAAGTAAGCCGGCAGTTATCAATGCCCGTAAAAAATGTTCAACAGAAGATTATGCAAGAGATTTTTTAAATGATGTATTTAAGGCAATGAAGCTTGAAGTCGAGATTTTAATCAATGTAAATGAAGCAGATCGTACCATTGACATTGAGTTAAAGGGCGATGACATGGGAATCCTAATTGGAAAAAGAGGACAGACCCTTGATTCCTTACAGCAGCTTACCAATCTTGCAGTAAATAAAAAATCCGATGTGTACTATAGAGTAAAGATGGATACAGAGGACTATCGTAAGCGTAGAAAAGATACTCTTGAGAATTTGGCAAGAAATATTGCTTATAAAGTTAAGAGAACAAAACATCCGGTATCTTTAGAGCCGATGAATCCTTTTGAAAGAAGAGTAATTCATTCTGCGTTACAGAATGATAAATATGTAACAACTCATAGTGAAGGAGAAGAACCATACAGACATGTAGTTGTTACTTTGAAAAAATAATGATGATAAATAGAGAGTGTTCAAAAGGACACTCTCTTTTATACTATATATCCTTTAAAAGGAGCAACAGATATGAAGATTGATACGATTGCAGCAATCGCAACTGCAATGACAAATTCGGGAATTGGAATTATAAGAATCAGCGGAGAAGATGCTTTTTCTGTAATTGATAGAATTTATCGTTCTAAAAATAAGGAAAAGAAGTTATCAGAAGAAAAAAGTCATACCGTTCACTATGGATATATTGTGGATAAAGAGGAAGTTATAGATGAAGTTATGGTGTTGATTATGAGAGCACCGAATACTTATACGAGAGAAGATACCGTAGAGATTGACTGTCATGGTGGAGTACTGGTCATGCAGAGAATCTTAGATACGGTAATAAAAAACGGAGCAAGACCGGCAGAACCGGGAGAGTTTACAAAAAGAGCTTTTTTAAATGGAAGAATTGATTTAACTCAGGCAGAGTCCGTTATGGATGTAATTAATTCTAAGAATCAATTTGCACTAAAGAGTTCCATATCCCAGCTTCAGGGTTCTTTGCAGGAGACAATCAAAAGTTTAAGAGAAAAGATTATCTATGAGATAGCTTTTATTGAGTCGGCATTAGATGACCCGGAACATATCAGTATTGATGGATATGGAGAAAAATTAAGAGTTGTAGTAGAAGAGTGCAAAGAAAAGATAGAACATTTATTAGAAACTTCTGATAATGGAAGAATTCTAAAAGAAGGTATTAATACCGTTATAGTGGGAAAACCGAATGCAGGAAAGTCTTCTCTTATGAATACCCTTTTAAAAAAGGAAAGAGCGATTGTTACGGATATTGCCGGAACTACAAGAGATGTACTAGAAGAACAGATGAATTTAAATGGAATCACTCTGAATATCATCGATACAGCAGGTATTAGAGATACGGAAGATGTAGTAGAAAAAATTGGAGTAGATAAAGCAAAAGATTATTTATTAAATGCGGATTTAATTATATATGTTGTAGATTCTTCCACTCCGCTGGATGAGAATGATATTGAGATTATGAAAATGATTCAGGATAAAACCTCCATTGTGCTTCTCAATAAGTCAGATTTAGAGACCGTTACAACAGAGGATATGATAAAGAAGTACTTAAATCATGAGGTGATTAAGGTATCAATGAAAGAGCAGAAGGGAGTAGATGAGTTAGAAGAAGTGATTAAGAAAATGTTCTTTCATGGAAAACTGGAATTTAATGAAGAGGTGTATATTACCAATGCAAGACACAAGGCTGCACTGCTTCATGCATCAAACAGTCTGAACATGGTATTGGAAAGTATAGCAATGGATATGCCGGAAGATTTTTATTCCATAGATTTGATGAATGCTTATGAAGAACTTGGAAATATTTTAGGAGAATCTCTAGGGGAAGATTTGGTCAATGAGATTTTTTCAAAATTCTGTACGGGAAAATAGTTAGAAAGAAGGATGAATATGTCTTTTGTAAGAGAAGAATATGATGTAGTAGTAGTAGGAGCAGGACATGCCGGATGTGAGGCGGCACTTGCCTGTGCCAGACTAGGATTGGAGACCATTCTTTTTACCATTAGTGTTGAAAGTATAGCAATGATGCCCTGCAATCCGAATATTGGAGGAAGCTCTAAAGGTCATCTGGTAAGAGAGATTGATGCTCTTGGCGGAGAGATGGGAAAAAATATAGATAAGACTTTTATACAGTCAAAGATGTTAAACCGTTCCAAAGGACCGGCGGTACATTCCCTTCGTGCTCAGGCAGATAAGGCAGCTTATAGTATGGAAATGAGAAAGACACTTCAAAATACGGAACATTTGACCATTCGTCAGGCAGAAGTGTCGGAGATTATAACAGAAGAAAATCGGATAACAGGTGTTAAGACTTTTTCAGGAGCAACCTATGATTGTAAAGCAGTGGTACTCTGTACCGGAACGTATTTAAAAGCGCGTTGTCTCTATGGGGATGTCATCAATTATACGGGACCAAATGGCCTTCAGGCTGCAAATCATTTAAGTGAGTCCCTAAAAGCACATGGTGTAGAAATGTTCCGCTTTAAAACCGGTACTCCGGCAAGAATAGATAAGCGTTCTATTGACTTTTCTAAAATGACGGAGCAATTAGGAGATGAAAAAGTTGTACCATTTTCTTTTACTACCAATCCAGAGGACGTGCAGATAGATCAGGTTTCCTGCTGGCTGACCTATACTAATGAAGAGACACATCAGATTATCCGTGAAAATCTGGATCGTTCACCGATGTATTCCGGTGTTATTGAGGGAACCGGACCAAGATACTGTCCTTCTATAGAGGATAAGGTTGTAAAGTTTGCAGATAAGAACCGTCATCAGATATTCTTAGAGCCGGAAGGATTGAATACCAATGAGATGTATGTTGGAGGAATGTCTAGTTCTTTACCGGAGGATGTTCAATATAGAATGTATCGAACTTTACCAGGATTAGAAAATGCTAAGATTGTAAGAAATGCCTATGCAATTGAATACGATTGTATCAATCCAAATCAGCTCTATCCAAGCTTGGAGTTTAAGAATATCAAAGGACTTTTCAGTGGTGGACAGTTCAATGGAAGCAGCGGATATGAGGAAGCAGCAGCTCAGGGATTGGTGGCAGGAATTAATGCTGCAATGTCAATTTTATCAAAAGAACCTTTAATCTTAGACCGTTCGGAGTCCTACATAGGTGTATTGATTGATGATTTAGTAACAAAAGAAAATCATGAACCTTACCGAATGATGACTTCAAGAGCGGAATATCGACTCCTTTTAAGACAGGATAATGCAGATTTACGTCTTTCTAAGAAAGGATATCGTGTAGGGTTGATATCTCAGGAAAGATATGACTGGATTGTGGAAAAAGAACGTCTTATAAAAGAAGAAATTGCACGAGTGGAGAAAGTAAAGGTAGGAGCTAACAAAGAAGTTCAGGCTTTATTGGAGAAAAACGGAAGTGTACCTCTTAATACAGGAACTTCACTTACAGAATTAATCAGAAGGCCGGAATTGAATTACGAAATCTTAGCACCGATTGATAAGGAAAGACCGGAACTTCCATATGATGTAGTAGAGCAGGTAAACATCAATATTAAATATGATGGATATATCAAACGCCAGATAAAACAGGTAGAGCAATTCAAAAAATTAGAGATGAAGAAAATACCTGAGAATTTTGATTATGATGATGTGAACAGTCTTCGTATTGAAGCAAGACAGAAATTAAAACAATATCAGCCGGTAAATATAGGACAGGCTTCTAGAATCTCAGGAGTATCTCCGGCAGATATTTCTGTACTTTTAGTCTATATAGAACAGATGAGATATCAGAATCAGTAGAGGAATATATGGAAGAAAAAATAACAACATTTAAAAATCATGCCAAAGAACTAGGGGTGAAGCTTTCAGAAGAACAGGTAGAAAAGTTTATTCTATATTATGAACTTTTAGTAGAAAAGAATAAGGTTATGAATTTGACTGCAATCACGGAAATAGATGAAGTACTTCAGAAACATTTTTTAGATTCCATATCTTTAGCCAAGGTTATGGAATTTAAGAAGAACGAAAAGATTTTAGATTTGGGAACGGGTGCGGGATTTCCGGGAATTCCATTGAAGATTGCTTTTCCTGAATTAGAGATAACTTTAGTGGATTCTTTAAATAAGAGAGTCTTGTTTTTACAGGAAGTAATTGAAAAGTTAAATCTTAATAAAATTGAAGCAGTTCATGCAAGAGCAGAGGAATTGGCGAAACAGAAAGAGTATAGGGAACAATTTGACCTCTGTGTTTCCCGTGCCGTGGCAAATTTATCCACTCTAAGTGAGTATTGTATTCCATTTGTAAAACCAGGAGGAAGTTTTATATCTTATAAAGCAAATGAAGTGGAAAAAGAAGTAGAGGATGCAAAAAAGGCATTAGCTCTACTGGGAGGAAAGTGTAATGGAATCCAAGAATTTGAATTGCCGGGTACGGATATTCACAGAACCT
>JBJELL010000005.1:0-5020 GCA_051879115.1 Lachnospiraceae bacterium | reverse complement strand
TCTTTCTATATACTAGAACAAATCAACTCTTCCTGCAAATTTCTCATTGATTACATAGTATGCGGAGTAATCTTCCGGCTTTAAGTAAACCTTTAAAGATTTAATGGTTGAAACTCTGTGACCTTCTGCTACAAATGCATCTATAATCTTCTTTTTCACATCTTCAATCGCAGATTGTTTTCCGTAGAATTCTACAAATACTTCCGTTGTACTCTCTTCTTTCTTAGCTGCCGGTTTACGAGCTGCTTTTTTCTTAGACACCTCTTTTTTCACCGGTTCTGCCTTTACAGGCTCTTTTGCTGCCGGTTTCTCTACTGCCTTAGGTGCTTCTGCTGTCTTTGTCTCAACCGGTTTTACTTCTACTGCTTTTGTCTCAGCCGGCTTTACTGTTGCTGTTTTTGTTTCAGCCGGTTTTACAACAGGAGTCTCTGTTGCTTTTGTTGTCTTTGCATCTACTGCTTTTGTCTCAACTGCTTTTGCAACCGGTTTTACTTCCGGCTTCTTATTTGTTTTTTCGTTCATACGTTCCTCCTACTCACAAACTAAAAACTTTTCCATTGCACTTAAAGCTTCCGCCTCATCCTCGCCGTGAGCCACGATATTTACTTTCATTCCATTGGAAGGATTGAATGCCATAATTCCCATAATACTCTTAGCATTTATCTTGCGGTTATTGCTCTCTAACATAATCTCACTATTAAACTGACAGGCTACCTGAACCAGTTCAGCAATTGGATTCTCATGTTCTTTTGCTACGTCAGAAACAACAATTTCTTTCTTACTCATAATCCCACTTCCTCATTTCACTTTCTTAACATGAAAAATTGTGTCCATACAATTATGTAATATAGCTTATTTGCGGGTTTTTTGCAATATGTTTTTACTAATTCTAGCAATTTCTAACAAGGATTCTCCATAAATAACATTTTTTTATGCACTATTATGTATATTTTGGAAAAATATGTCATATTTTTCACTATTTTGCTTTCCCTGCTTTTTTCTCCTCTTCAATTACCTTTTGGAATTCCTTTACATCTTTTGCTATCTCACCACTTAATGCCAGCAGACAGATTAAATTCGGTATTGCCATCAACGCATTCGCTATATCAGAAAAGTTCCAGACAATCTCTAAAGTTGTCGTTGCTCCAACATATGCAATTAATGAGAAAATTATACGATAAATCATATTATACTTCGGTGTTTTTAATAAATATTCAAAGGCTTTCTCTCCGTGGTACTCCCATCCGAGAATCGTGGAAAATGCAAAAAGTGCAATTCCAACAGTAACCAGTACTCCTCCTACCGGACCCAGTACAGACTTAAATGCCAGAATAGTTAAGCTTGCTCCCGTTACATATCCCATTGGATTAGAAGCGGATATAAAGGACGGGTCTGTTGTTCCAAGTACACCACTGCTGGCGATACAGAGTCCTGTAATGGTACATACTACGATGGTATCCCAGAAGGTTCCTGTCATATTAATATATCCCTGACGGACCGGGTTATCTGTGGTTGCCGCCGCTGCTGTGATTGCCGCAGAACCCATTCCTGCCTCATTGGAGAATACACCTCGTGCTACACCAAACCGCATTGCATTCATCATAGACGCTGTAATCGTACCACAGAGTCCGCCACCTACTGCCTCTACATTAAATGCCATTTTAAAAATCATGGCAACACCGGCAGGTACATTCTGGATATTTCCAATGATAACGATTAATCCGGCAATGACATAGAAGATTGCCATAAAAGGCACAATAATAGACGATACCTTTGAAATATATTTGATTCCTCCTACAATGATAATTAATGCAAGTACTGTAATTACAATTCCGGTTACATAGGTAGGAACTGAGAAAGTACTCTTGATAGAAGAGGAAATAGAATTTGCCTGTGTCAGGTTTCCAATACCAAAGGATGCTATAACGGCAAAAAACGCAAAGAGCCATCCAAGAGTTGCTCCCACTTTTTTATTTTTAAATGCCTTTTTCATTGTATACATCGGACCGCCGGACATCTCTCCTGCGGAATTTACCTCACGGTATTTGATAGCCAGCATACACTCACTGAACTTAGAGGTTAATCCAAACGCAGCAGAAATCCACATCCATACCAAAGCTCCCGGTCCTCCTGAAACCATTGCCGTGGCAACACCTACAATATTACCGGTTCCAATGGTAGCTGCTAACGCTGTTGTCAATGCCGAAAACGGAGATACGTCTCCTTCTCCTCTGTTCTTTGTTCTCGCCTCTTTGCTAAGAGTGCTCTTAAGGGCATAACCCAAATTTCTCCATGTCCGAAATCCCAGACGGAAGGTTAGGAATATTCCTGTTCCGACCAGAAGAACCAGCATAACGGGTCCCCAGACAAAGTCGTCAATTTTGACCAATACTTCTGATAACATTTCCATATATCTTTTCTCCTTTTCTAGTGTCTACGTATCAAAAAACGAGACAACTTTAAGTCGTCTCGCCTTTGAGTAATCAATATTATTTTAGCACATTAACGTGATGTGTCAAGAATATTTCGTCATTTTATGGGATTTTATGGCTATTTCAGGTAGGAGTAGAAGATGTTTCCCGCCGCTGCAAATGTTCCTCCTGCCTCTTCCAGACTCTGTCTTGTCACATTTTGGGATGACGTTTCATAGATATAGACTCCCGTGGAATCATAGCCGGTAACCAGCACTGCCTGATTTGCACCTGTCATGGCAAATACCGGTGCCCCCATACTGACATAATAAAGGGTCTGTTCCAGACTGCACCCGGTCAGGTCTAATACCTCATATTCCTGCATTGCTTCTTTTAATATCTGATTCGGTGTCTCCCCCTGTGCTAAGAGCGTACCCACATCCAGATTCAACTCTTCTCTTTTCAACATGGAAATCAGACATTGTTCTATACTACCCGCTCCATCTGCCTTTGTTCCTGCCGCTATCAGTGACTCCCTCGATGCTTTTTTAGAGCGTTTCCAGATGTACTGCTGTTCCTGTCCTACTACAACTCCCATCTGTGCGTCTGCCGCTTTAATTGCAGCAGAGACTTTATCTGCTCCTGTGATGACTTTTCCACCGGAATATGCATAGTATTTTTTCTGGCATGTCAATTCTATCTCTACTTCTTTTGGCTCTTTATGAACAATTTCTTTGGAGGTCAGACGTTTGAAGGTTTCCTCCTTCGGAGCTTCTGCAAATCCTATCTGTATCTGCGTCTGTTTGTCCTTTTCAAAGGAAGTCTGTATTTCCATCTGTACAGCTTCTTCTTCCTCGCTGTTTACAATCGTATCCTCTGTAGCCTCCTGATAAGTTCCGTTCTCTTCTCTTACCCGGCTTAAATAAATCGTGCTTCCCTCTACTCGGACATCCGATATATAATAGCCACCCTTTTGGTAGGTCTTTACTACCTCATAGCCCTCATCCGGTGATAAAATCTGCACCTGATACATTGGTTCACTTTCTCCGCTTCCTCTTGCCGTTCCATAGATGAAATCCTCTCCAATAAAGCCAAGGGCCCGAATCTGTCCCCCTTTTTCTACTTCATGGGAAGAACCGGATTCTAAATCCTCCACAAGCAGGCTTCCATCTTTCTTATATACAATATAACGTCCACTTTCCGATACCGCATATTCTCCTTTTTTCAGGTCCTTCATCTTCTCGGTAACCTCTAAGGTCTCGGAGTCTATCTGATAAAGGGATGACCCGGAAATGAGGAAGAACTGTTTCTCATTGTTCTGATATGCCAATTCCCCTAAATCTTCCTTCATAACCTGATAAGAGGTTGTAACCGGAAGAAACAGGGATTCCTCTACGGTATTCGTCATTGCATCATAGCGGTATACACTGATGCCTGTCTTTCCCTCATGCGCACCACGATTCATATAACCATAGACTAAGAATTCTATACTTCCTCCCTCGTCCACATTTACAATCCGTATATCATGCTGGTCGTAATTTTCTCTGTCGTCTATCTCTTCTGCATCGGAACGGAAACTGAACACTTTCGCCATCTGATTTGTGTTACGATTATAACTCCACAAATCTCCCTCCTGCACGAAAGCAGCTATCATTCCGTTTTCATTGGCTTTATAATTTACGTCCTTAGAACGGATTCCAAGCTGGATACTCTTCTTTGAAACACTGTCCTTTTCCCCGACAAAAATCTGATTCATGGTACGCTCGTAATTCAAAAGGTAGGTTCTGTCCTTTGTATAGCGTACCCGGTAGTATTCCTCCACATTGTAGTACTCTGTATCTCCGTTATCTCCCTCACAGCTCACCACATACTTCAATGTAATAACATTACTCATGCTGTCAATTTCTTTTATGGAAGGAATCGGCTCTTTTACCTGATGACACTTAAAATCTGCCCAGGTAAGCTGTTTTAAAGAAGAATGGATGGTTACTTTTTGGAGACTGGTGTTATCCGCCGATGCATCCGGCTCTAAGTAGGTTGCCAATGTACCTCCTGTTTCCTTGTTCATGGAAGAATCATGGAAGTTCATAACAAAGTCAAGGCTCTCTTTCACATAACTGTCTACCGGCTGTATAATACGCGTATAATAATAAATCTCTTTTTTTCCCTGCTCTAATTTGAGAATAAAGAGATATTCCTTTCCCTCTTCAATGATGTTTTGTACCTTGATATCCGCCTCTACGATATCTTCTTTCATGGAGTAATCTGAGACTTCTGATTCCGCTACAAGACGCTTTGTATCCATGCTGCGAATCTCATAGGAAATACCGTCTACCTTTTCCCCATAGGTTGTAATTGCAACCGGCAGTATTCTGTCATTTTTTAATGGAGTAATACTGTCTCTCATATACAAAGCATTCATTTCTGTCGTATGTCCATATAACTGGTTAATCTGCTGATTTTCATAGTACACAGACACCACCGGCAAGGACGCTTCTTCCATCTGCGCTGTCGTATCTTTATTTGAATGACGGTTTATAAGGCCAACGATAAATACCGTCAAAATAAATGCCCCTAACAGGGCAATCACCTTTATCTTTCCTTTCTGC
>JBJELL010000004.1:0-5033 GCA_051879115.1 Lachnospiraceae bacterium | reverse complement strand
TTTATCAAGAGCCGGTCTGCTGTTTTTACTTACTATTTTTTGTTTTCGGTATCAATTTAGTTTATATCTGCAAATGGAGAATCCTCTCCTTCCATCTCCATTTTTATCTGTTCACAGTAAGAATCTGTAGAGACCGCCCGAAGAATCGCCCAACGGTCTTTTGGGGAAAACATTGTAATTGCTTCCATCAACTGACCGATATTATCCCGATTTACCTTTAAAACACCACCACTGTCCGGCAAAGAAACGGTTAGATAATCTGCTCCCACAGAACAATCTCCAAGACAGATGGAATTCGTTTTCGGGTCACATTGAAATACGACTCCATGATACTCTATGATACCATTTTCATCTGCAAGTTCCATATAAGGTGCTTTTATACCATCTTCTTTTCGTTCAAAAATCGTTCTTCTATTCTTAATATTCTGAGTACTGTTATCATCTATGGTTTCTATATGTTCTAAAAAAGAATTTTCATCAGAATCTTTATCTTCAAAGAGCCTTGCAATCTGCTCCTTTGTAATTCCTTCCTCTTCTTTTGCTTTTCGTATTTCCTCTCGAAGCTGTTCCTTTGCAGCATCGATATCCGTATCAATCCGCTCAAGAAGTCTGTCCCATTCTTTTGCCGACATAGAAGCTGCACCAATCTGATACTCTTTGTCTCCATTTTTTATCCGTTCTTCAATATATTTATAGAACTTCTGCATAG
The DNA here is from genome assembly GCA_051879115.1 of Lachnospiraceae bacterium. Taxonomy (GTDB): domain Bacteria; phylum Bacillota; class Clostridia; order Lachnospirales; family Lachnospiraceae; genus Maccoyibacter. The sequence goes on along the minus strand of JBJELL010000004.1, from coordinate 4,324 downwards.
CTTCTTCTATTGTCATGTCCGCATAATCAGCTTCTTTTTGAGAATCCTCTATTTTCTCACCCATGAGCCTTCTTGTTTCTTCCTCCGGGTCTATTTCATGGAATGGCGCATCTCCCATAAAACCACGTCTTGCAATTTCCCAGGATTCTAACGCCATCTGCTCTAAAGGATCCGTAGTATCCGGGTCTAATTCCAATGGATTTATTTCATATCCGGTTACTTCCCCGCTATCTGTCTTCTTCTCGATGTAGACCTTATGTATATCCGCTTGTACCTGTGCTTTGAAAGTATAGCCTTCCTCAATACAAACCTTTACATTGTCACTTTCTGCATAGGAAATATGTTTTGCCAAACATTCTACCACAGCCTGAAGCTGAACATGTCCGGATTCGTGAAGTATCATGGAAGTCTGTAATACATTGGAATAAACAGAAGAATTCACAGATGTAATATCATCTCTTTTGGATACGTTTCCAGTCTTTGTTTTATCGTCTTTTGCACCTTTAGATAAAATATCATTTTCTTTCAGATTATTAGAAAATGTAGTCCCGGCTTGTGTTTCGTTTTGGTTGTCTTTCTTTTTCTGACTATGTAATTTATTTAAAAAATTTTGTCCTGTAATTCCACCTACTGTCATATTCTCATCTCCTGTTCCTGTTTGATATGATTTCTTTTACTGCCTCTCTTCCCCGCCTTAGATTGGTCTTAACAAATCTTTGCATAAGTTGATGGTAGTCCGTATCATCCATGCTTTTTCATGCTCTGTATTCTCAAACTGTGGACGAGAGCGCAGAAGCCGTAAAAACACTTCCTGTAAAATGTCATCTGCGTCTGTGTGGGATTTCACCTCGGCAAAGGCAACACGAAATACAAGGGAATGATACTCTTTGTAATAGCGTTCAAATTCTTCTTTTTTCATATGTAATATCTGCTCACCCCCATCTATCATAAATACGAATGAAGTTAAGAAAAAGTTTCAAAAAAGGCACCAAAATCGAAAAATCCTTTTCGATTCTGATGCCTTCCTTAGCCTCTATCATAAATATCGGCAAAAACTCTACTTTTTTTGATAGTTTAGCTTATACTTTCATCGCTTTTTCTATGATACTTTTTGCCCATGCAGCTTTTTCCTTTGAAACTTGGGGTGTATCTTTTAATGGATATTCGATGGAAAGATTCTCATATTTGATTTTTCCAAGGCTGTGATAAGGTAATACTTCTATTTTTTCTAAGTTTGGAAAATCACTTAAATATCTGCCCAGTTCTGTCAGTTCTGATTCCATAAGGGTAATTTCAGGAACCACCACATGGCGTATCCACATGGGAATATTTTTCTCACGTAAAAATTCTGCAAAATGAAGAACATTTTCATTCGGATGCCCGGTCAGTTTCCTATGTTCCTGACTATGAATATGTTTTATATCCAACAAAACTAAATCCACATATTTTATTAATTCTTCAAATTTTTCATATTGCGTGGCATCTTTTGAAAATAATATGCCGGAGGTATCTAAACAGGTGTGAACTCCTTTTTCTTTTGCTGTTTTAAAAAGCTCCGTTAAAAAATCAATCTGTAAAAGCGGTTCTCCACCAGTAGCGGTAATTCCTCCATTTTGATAAAATTCCCGGTTCTTTTCTAACTTTTCTATAATCTCCTCGGTATCCATAACCGTTCCATCTTCCATCTTCCAGGTATCCGGATTATGGCAGTACTGACACCGCATCGGGCATCCCTGAAAAAAGACTACATAGCGGATTCCCGGCCCGTCTACCGTTCCAAAACTTTCTAATGAATGGATTTTTCCTTTCATTGCTCCGCCTTTCTACATTCTTTCATGGAATGTTCTTGCAATAACCTCATCCTGCTGTTTTTTCGTTAATTTAATAAAGTTTACCGCATATCCAGATACACGAATGGTTAACTGCGGATATTTTTCCGGATGCTTCTGTGCATCTAAAAGGGTCTCTCTCTGGAAGACATTGACATTCAGATGGTGGCCTCCCTTTAAGGCATATCCGTCTAAAAGTGCTGTTAAGTTCTGTGTGCGGTCTGCCTCGTCTTTTCCAAGTGCATCCGGCACAATAGAAAAGGTGTTCGAGATGCCGTCCTGAGCATCCATAAATGGTAATTTTGCCACGGAAGCAAGGGAAGCAACAGCTCCGTTGGTATCACGTCCATGCATTGGGTTTGCCCCCGGTGCAAAGGCCTCGCCTGCCTTACGTCCATCCGGTGTGGCACCGGTATTTTTTCCATAGGTCACATTTGAGGTAATGGTCAAAATAGAAGTGGTCTGAACGCCACCGCGGTAGGTGTGGTTTCCTTTTAAGTATTGGATAAAGGTGTGAAGCACTTCTTTTGCAATCTCATCCACCCTGTCATCGTCGTTTCCGTATTTTGGGAAATCTCCTTCTACTTCATAATCTACTACCATTCCCTTTTCATTACGGATAGTCTTTACCTTTGCATATTTAATGGCAGAAAGGGAGTCGGCAACGACAGACATTCCTGCAATTCCCGTTGCAAACCAGCGTTTTACCTGCTTATCGTGCAAAGACATCTGAAGTCTTTCGTAACAGTATTTATCGTGCATATAATGGATGACATTTAAGGTATTTACATAGACATTTGCTAACCATTTCATCATCTCTTTGTATTTTTCCATTACCTCGTCATAGTCAAGGTATTCAGAAGTAATCGGGCGGTATTTTGGTCCTACCTGCTCACCGCTCATCTCATCCACCCCACCGTTGATGGCGTAGAGAAGACATTTTGCCAGGTTGGCTCTTGCTCCGAAGAACTGCATTTCTTTTCCGATTCTCATAGAGGATACACAGCAGGCAATACCATAGTCATCACCGTGTACCACACGCATGATATCGTCGTTTTCATACTGGATGGCAGAATGTTCAATGGAAATCTTTGCACAGAATTTTTTCCAGTTTTCCGGAAGCTGTACAGACCAAAGAACGGTTAAGTTCGGTTCCGGTGCAGTACCGATGTTATTTAAGGTATTTAGGTAGCGGTAGGACATCTTGGTTACCATGTGACGGCCGTCGATTCCAATTCCTCCGATGGACTCCGTTACCCAGGTAGGATCTCCAGCAAAAAGCTGGTTATATTCCGGGGTACGGGCAAATTTGATAAGACGCAGCTTCATGATGAACTGGTCTACAAATTCCTGAATCTCTATTTCGTTAAAGGTTCCCTCTTTTAAATCACGTTCTGCATAGATATCTAAAAAGGTGGAAGTGCGTCCAAGGCTCATCGCCGCTCCGTTCTGTTCCTTTACTGCCGCGAGATAGCCAAAGTATACCGCCTGAATAGCTTCTTTGGTATTCTCTGCCGGTTTTGAGATATCGCAGCCATAGATATTTGCTAATTCTTTTAACATCTCTAAAGCACGAATCTGTTCGGAGAGTTCTTCCCTCTCTCGGATAACATCGGAATACATAATCGTTCTGGTGGTATTTAACTGATTCTTCTTATCTTCAATCAGGCGGTCTACACCATAAAGAGCCACACGTCTGTAATCACCGATGATTCGTCCTCGTAAGTAAGCATCCGGGAGTCCTGTAATGATGTGGTTGCTCCGGCAGGCACGCATTTCCGGTGTATAGGCATCAAATACTCCGGCATTGTGAGTTTTTCTGTGCTTTGTAAAATATTCTACTACCTCATCATCCACTTCATATCCGTTGTCTTTACATGCTTTAACTGCCATACGAATTCCACCATATGGCTGAAGGGCACGTTTAAAAGGTTTTTCCGTCTGGAAACCCACGATTTTTTCTTTGGATTTGTCTAAGTAACCTGCCTTATGAGAGGTGATGGTTGAGATGACTTTTGTGTCCATGTCCAGCACACCGCCGGCTTCTCTCTCCTGTTTTGACAATTCCATAACCTGATTCCAGAGTTCTTTGGTGTCTTTCGTAGGTCCTTCTAAAAAAGTCTCATCTCCATCATAAGGCGTATAATTTTTCTGGATAAAATCTCTGACATTGATTTCACTCTCCCATACTCCACCGTTAAAAGTTCTCCATGCATTCTGCATAACAGTTTCCTCCTATAATTCCAAAAAATTACATAAGAAAAGCCGACAATCTGAGCTTTTCTCGCCCAGACGGTCGGCTTACGTTCTGTTATACTTCATGTGGTTACTTCCACTTCCGTCAGTCATATAACACTGTTAAATTTTTATCATATTTTTGTCCTTCTTGTCAAGTACTAATTTATGGAATACAGTTCAGCCATAGCCCGTACTATGAGGCTGTCGCACTCATTATGTGATGCTGATAGAATCAGTTACTGCAAGATTTGTTATTC
>JBJELL010000003.1:0-5040 GCA_051879115.1 Lachnospiraceae bacterium | reverse complement strand
ATCAACTGAACAAAAAAGTTGATTGGTGTTTTTTTGCGTGATAAGAAAGGAAAATTATGAGAACAATACATACGGATGAGATAATAAAAAATGTAAGCGAAATGTGTATAAGTGCCAATTTGTATCTCGCTGAAGATATGGATAAAAAAATTAGACAGGCGGCTTGTGAAGAGGACGGAAAGTTAGGAAAACAAATTCTTAATCAGCTGATTGAAAATATGGAAATTGCTGCAGAAGATAAAATTCCTATCTGTCAGGATACCGGAATGGCAGTTATGTTTGTAAATGTCGGACAGGATCTTCACATCGAGGGTATGTCACTTACAGATGCTATTAATGAAGGTGTAAGAAGAGGTTATACGGAAGGTTATCTTAGAAAATCAGTCGTAAAGGACCCACTTATCAGAGAAAATACAAAGGACAATACACCTGCCATTATTCACTATGATATTGTGCCCGGTGATAAATTGGAAATTACAATTGCTCCAAAGGGATTTGGCAGTGAGAATATGAGTAAGGTTTATATGCTTAAGCCTTCAGACGGAGAAGAAGGTGTAAAAGCAGCTGTTTTACAGGCTGTAAAAGAAGCCGGTCCAAATGCCTGTCCTCCTATGGTAGTAGGAGTTGGATTAGGTGGTGATTTTGAACTTGCTGCCAAGCTTGCAAAAAAGGCTCTCACAAGGGAAGCGGGTTCATCAAATGAAAAAGAACATATTGCAAAAGAACATCTAATAAAGAAACAGATGAAAAAGAACGGACTGAAAAGCGGTGAACTGACCATCAGTGACAATGCCTTAGAAAAGATGATTATCGGTTATACCAAAGAAGCAGGAGTTCGTAATTTAGAACGCCGTATCGGTGAAATCTGTAGGAAGGCAGCCCGTGAAATCTACCAGGGAGATAAGAAGAAAATCAAAATTACCGAGAGTAATCTGGAAAAATATTTAGGCAAGGAAAAATACAGCTTTGATAAGGCAAACGAAACCGATGAGGTGGGAATTGTACGAGGTCTGGCATGGACAAGCGTTGGAGGAGATACCCTTCAGATTGAGGTTAATGTAATGCCGGGAAAAGGGGAAATCAAGCTGACCGGACAGTTAGGGGATGTAATGAAAGAATCCGCACAGACGGCACTCAGTTATATCCGTTCCGTAAGTCCGAAGTATGAGGTGGAAAAAGAATTCTTTAAGGAAAATGATATTCATATCCACATCCCGGAAGGTGCGGTGCCAAAGGATGGTCCATCTGCCGGAATTACTATGGCAACTGCCATGTTATCTGCCGCAACAGGCAAAAAAGTGCGTGCAGATGTGGCAATGACAGGGGAGATTACCCTAAGAGGAAGGGTACTTCCAATCGGAGGATTGAAGGAAAAACTCTTAGCAGCTAAAAATGCAGGAATAAAAACAGTCTGTGTTCCGAAGAAAAATGAAAAAGACGTAGAAGAAATTGCGGCTGAGATTACAAAGGGATTAGAGATTGTCTTTGTAGAAAGCATGGATGAGGTCTTAGAGCAGGTATTTGTAAAATAGGAGAACGATATGATTATAAAACAGGTAAATTTAGAGACAGTCTGCGGTTATACCAGTAAACTCCCGGATAACCAGCTTCCGGAGATTGCCTTTGCAGGGAAATCCAACGTGGGAAAATCTTCTCTCATTAATGCATTGATGAATCGGAAATCCTTAGCAAGAACATCTGCACAGCCGGGAAAAACACAGACCATTAACTTTTATAACATCAACGATGCCATGTATCTTGTGGATTTGCCGGGTTATGGATATGCAAAGGTATCGGAGAATGAAAAACAGAAGTGGGGTCAGATGATAGAAAATTATTTGCATACATCAAAACAGCTCCGTGCGGTCTGCCTCTTAATCGACATCCGCCATGCACCGTCAGCAAATGATAAGACCATGTATGACTGGATTGTTTATCAGGGATTTGAACCTGTCATTATTGCAACAAAACTCGATAAGATAAAGAGAAGCCAGGTTCAAAAACAGGTCAAAATCTTAAGAGAAGGACTGGGGCTGAAAAAAGAGAGTATCTTAATTCCATTCTCTGCACAGACAAAGCAGGGAAGGGAAGAAATTTGGGAACTGATGGATGCAATTATAGAAAGTAATGAGTATGAATAGAAAAAAGTATGGATTTGTGGCACTTCTTTTAGCGGCGATTGCCGTTATCAGCCTGGGTGCCACAAATATTTATGTAAACCACAATAGAAGCGAAAATGAAGGAGAAAAGCTGCGGGTTGTCACCTCTTTTTATCCGATGTATATTGCCACGATGAATATAGTGGATGGGTGTGATTCGGTAATTCTTGAAAACTTAAGTGAGCCACAAACCGGATGTCTTCATGATTATCAGTTGACACCGGAGGACATGGTTCTGATTTCCAAAGCCGATGTATTAATCATCAACGGAGGCGGTATTGAGAATTTTATTGAAGATATTGCAGAAAAATATCCGAATCTGACCATTATTGAAGCCGGTGCGGGAATCAATATGCAGGGAGAAAATGCCCATATGTGGATGAATATGGAGGATTATCAAAGGCAGGTAGAAAATATTGCAACCGGACTGATAAAGGCAACGGCAGGAATGGTACACAATCACAGCCATGACCAGGAGCATAATCATGAAGAAGAGGAATCCTTAGCAGAGCATTTTAAGGAAAATGCCGATGCCTACTGCGATAAGATTCAAAAACTGGCAGAGGACTATGCAAATATCCGGGATTATGCAGGCGAGAAAGTGATTCTTTTCCATGAAGCCTATGAGTATGTAGCAGGAGAATGGGGATTCGATGATGTCTATACTCTTAATTTAGATGAGGAACGACAAGTAAGCGCCGGAGAGATAGCCGATGTCTTAGAAGCGGTCAAAGAAGATGGCGTGAAATTCATCTTAGCGGAGGAACTCTACGGAGAAGAAACGGCAAAGAGTATTCAAAAAGAAGCCGATGTTGAAGTGTTATATTTAGACACCTGTGTACGCGGCGAATATGAAAAAGACTCCTATCTGGAGGCGATGGAGAATAATCTGAAATTATTACAGGAAGCGTTAACGACACCATAGGAACAGAAATGGAAGAAAGGAAAGCAATTTCTATGAGAAAGATTATAGAACCCTGTGGACTGCATTGTATCAAGATGAATCATCTGGGGGTACGCATTGGAGAACAGGTCATCTTAGAAGATGTGAATATGCACATTCACTGTGGAACCCTAACAGCAGTTGTGGGAAGAAACGGTGCAGGAAAGACCACCTTAATCCGTGCTATCTTAGATGACATCCCTCATGAGGGAAGTATTGATTTTCGGGACAGCGAAAATGGAAAAATGCGTAAGCTGAAAATTGGTTATGTACCGCAATCTTTGAATATCGAAAAGCGGACACCACTTAGTGTTTATGATCTGATTGCATCCTATCAGGGTAGTGCACCGGTATTTTTATATAAGAAAAAAAGACTCTATGAAGAAATCAAAGAGGCACTCCGTATTTTTGAAGTAGAGGACTTGATAGACAGACAGGTCTGCAACCTTTCAGGCGGTCAGTTGCAAAGAGTGCTTCTTTCTATGGCAATCATGGACGAGCCGAATCTTTTGCTGCTAGACGAGCCGGTATCGGGAATAGACCAGAATGGAATGGAACTCTTTTATAAGACGATGGACTATCTAAAAAAGAACTTTGACCTTGCCATTGTGCTGATATCCCATGATTTGGATTATGTAGCGAAGTATGCAGATAAAGTACTGTTATTAGATAAGACGGTATTAGAGCAGGGAACGCCAAAAGAGGTGTTTAGCAGCGATGAGTTTCACAAAGTTTTTGGAATAGAAGGAGGGGCATGATGATTTTTACAGAATGGCTTAACTATGATTTTATGAAAAATGCCCTGTTAGCAGTGATGATTATTACGCCTTTGTTTGGAATCTTAGGAACGATGATTGTAAATAAAAAGATGGCGTTTTTTTCAGACTCTCTGGGACATTCCGCATTAACCGGAATTGCCATAGGTGCAGTTCTTGGAATGACGGACACAACCCTTTCTATGATTATTTTTGCGGTAATATTTGCACTGCTTTTAAATAAGATAGGGGAAAAGAGTACGGCTTCTACCGATACGGTAATTTCGGTCTTTTCTTCTGCAAGTATGGCATTGGGACTGGCGATTCTTTCAAAGGGCGGGAATTTCAGTAAATATTCAAGCCTTTTGGTGGGAGACATCCTAAGTATTACCAAAAAAGAAATTGTCTATTTGATTGTTATTTTTGCCATTACTTTAATCTTCTGGTGTACATCCTTTAACCGATTGTGTGCCCAGAGTATCAGTGTACCCTTGGCAAAAAGCAAACATATTCATGTAAAAGCATTGGAAAACCTTTTTTCTATCCTAATTGCACTGATTGTTATGCTGTCGATTAAATGGATTGGAATTTTGCTGATTAATGCACTTTTGATTTTACCGGCAGCGTCGAGCCGGAATATTTCTCAAAACATGAGAGAGTATCACTTCTTTTCTATTATATTTTCAGTGTTTTCGGGAGTGTTGGGGCTTTTTGTGTCTTATTATACCAATGTAGCAACGGGACCGATGATTGTTATGATTGCAGCAGTCGTATATTTTGCAACCTATTTTTACGGAAGAAGATTTGAGTAAAAGAGGGAGAGAAAATGATTTATACCGTTACACTGAATCCGTCTTTGGATTATATTGTCTCTGTAAAAAATTTTGAATTGGGAATGACGAATCGTACCAGTTCTGAATTGATGCTTCCGGGAGGAAAGGGAATCAATGTATCTACCGTTCTTGGGAATCTTGGAATTGAGAATACGGCACTTGGATTTGTTGCAGGATTTACAGGAGAAGAGATTGAAAAAAGACTCTGTGGTATGGGTGTTAAGACGGATTTTATCAAAGTAGAAGATGGAGCATCCAGAATCAATATCAAATTAAAATCTATAGAAGGTACGGAGATTAATGGAGCAGGTCCGCATATTGAAGCAGAAAAGATAGCAGAACTGATGGAA
>JBJELL010000002.1:0-5057 GCA_051879115.1 Lachnospiraceae bacterium | reverse complement strand
CATATTAAATATGACAACTATATGTCATGTTTAACAACTTCTGTTATTTTCCTAAAAGAAAAAGACATTGATTCCTCAATGCCTTTTCATATCATTATATCCTATCCACATATTTTTGAATATTCGACGCATTTACATACTTCTTCGCCTTATTATTCTCTACGACAACTAACGTCGGTGCCTGCATAACACCATACTTTTGTACAAGTTCTGCATTTTCCTCTGCGTCAATGAGTACATATGACTCATCTCCTAAGATTTCTTTTGCCACTGCACAGTTTGGACAGGTCTTTGTAGTAAAGAGATATCTTACATTATCCGTCGGCTCTACTTTTACTTCATCCTTAGAAATTGTAACGATATTTCTCTTAACCTTTCTTACGTCAGAATCCTCCACTTCGTAGATTTTTCTGTTCTTATACTCCTGCATCTTTCCATCATTCCAGTTCTGAACCGGACGATAGTAACCGGTAATACGGCTGTATACCTCGGCTTTTTCTCCACAGTGAGGACAGGTAAAGTGCTCTCCTGCAATATAGCCATGTTCCTTACAGATAGAATAGGTCGGAGAAATCGTATAATACGGCAGTTTGTAATTCTGTGCAATCTTACGTACTAAAGTTGCCGCTGATTTCCAATCCGGAAGCTTTTCTCCTAAAAATGCATGGAATACGGTTCCCGATGTATACAATGTCTGTAAATCATCCTGAATATCCAGTGCCTCAAAGATATCAGAGGTATAGTCCACCGGAAGATGGGAACTGTTGGTATAGTATGGGGTATCTCCCTCATGTCCTGCGGTAATAATATCCGGGTAATGTGCCTTATCATGTTTTGCCAAACGGTAGGTCGTCGACTCAGCCGGAGTTGCCTCTAAGTTATACAAGTCACCGTATTCTTCCTGATAGTCACTCAGACGTTCACGCATATGATTCAATACTTCTTTTGCAAACTCCTGCGTCTTTTCATGGGTTAAGTCTTCTCCTAACCATTTCGCATTCAGTCCCACTTCATTCATACCAATCAGACCGATGGTAGAGAAATGGTTATCAAAGGTTCCCAGATAACGTTTGGTATACGGATAGAGCCCTTCGTCTAAAAGTTTTGAAATCACGCCTCGCTTAATCTTCAAAGAACGGGCTGCAATATCCATCAAATGATCCAATCTCTCATAGAATTCCTTCGGTGTTTTGGATAAGTAAGCAATTCTTGGAAGATTAATCGTAACCACTCCCACAGAACCGGTACTCTCACCGGAGCCAAAGAATCCACCGGATTTTTTACGAAGTTCCCTTAAGTCTAAACGCAGACGGCAACACATGGAACGTACATCGCTCGGCTCCATATCGCTGTTAATATAGTTTGAAAAATATGGAGTTCCATATTTTGCTGTCATCTCAAATAAGAGACGGTTATTTTCCGTATCAGACCAGTCAAAATCACTGGTAATGGAATAGGTTGGAATCGGGTACTGGAATCCTCTTCCATTGGCATCTCCCTCAATCATGGTCTCGATAAATGCTTTATTGACCATATCCATTTCTTTCTTACAGTCTTTGTATTTGAAATCCATCTCTTTTCCGCCCACAATCGCCGGCATTTCTGCAAGGTCGTTTGGAACCGTCCAGTCTAAAGTAATATTAGAAAACGGTGCCTGTGTTCCCCAACGGCTCGGTGTGTTCACGCCATAGATGAAGGATTCAATGCATTTTTTTACTTCTGCATAAGACAGGTTGTCCACCTTTACAAATGGTGCTAAGTAAGTATCAAAGGAAGAAAACGCCTGTGCTCCTGCCCATTCATTCTGCATAATTCCAAGGAAATTTACCATCTGGTTGCAGAGTACGGATAAATGCTTTGCCGGAGAAGAGGTAATCTTACTAGAAATTCCTCCTAAACCTTCCTGAATCAACTGTTTTAAAGACCATCCTGCACAGTAACCGGTGAGCATGGACAAATCATGGATATGTAAGTCTCCATTTCTATGTGCATTGGCAATCTCATCATCATAGATTTCCGATAACCAGTAATTCGCTGTTACCGCACCGGAATTGCTTAGAATCAATCCTCCTACGGAGTAGGTAACGGTGGAATTCTCCTTAACACGCCAGTCCTCGACTTTTACATAACTGTCTACAATCTCTTTATAATTTAAAATCGTGGACTTCATATTTCTCATTTTTTCCCGCTGTTTACGATATAATATGTATGCTTTCGCTACGTCGGTATATCCGGTCTGTTCTAACACATTCTCTACGCTGTCCTGAATGTCTTCCACATGAACAAATCCGTCCTCAATCTTAGGTTGAAAATCTGCGGTTACACGCAGACTTAATAATTCTATAATCTCACCTGTATATTCTTTCTGGGTTGCCCGGAACGCTTTTTCTATCGCTCCCCGGATTTTCACCAAATTAAAATCATCTGTTTCTCCGTCTCTTTTTACGACTTTAAACACTTTTTATCACCCTCCAAACTCATCAAAAAATCTCACCCAAACGTCGTGTAGGTCTATTTTATCAAATCGAATTTTTATAGTCAATACAAAAAAACACTATATGTAGTGTTATTTTTTGTCTATTTTTTCTACATATAGTGAAATTCCGCAGGAACATACGCACGCACAAAAATGCCGTTTTCCCTGTATTCTTCTTCGATTAGCTCGCCTTTTGCACGAATCTGTTGGAGGATGCCTGCATCCTGATAGGGAATCATTCCCTCTATCAGACGTTTTCCCTCCCGCAGAAATTCTTCTAAGGTTTCCTTTAATGCATCCAACCCATATCCGGTCTTTGCAGATATGTGAAGAGTCTTATCAGCTTTAAAATCATGTAGCGGATATTTTTCTTCTATTTTGTCTGTTTTATTGAATACCGTAATCGTCTTTTTCCCCTGTACCTCCAGATTTTGCAAAGTTTCGTATACAATATGCATCTGCTTTTCCATCTGGGGATTGGAGGCATCCACCACATGCAAAATCATATCGGCATACTTTGCTTCTTCTAAGGTGCTGCGGAATGCATCAATCAGATGATGAGGCAGCTTGCGGATAAATCCAACGGTATCGGTCAAAAGAAGTTCCTGATTTTTCGATAACTCCAACACCCGGGTTGTCGGATCAAGGGTTGCAAACAGCTTATCCTCTTCTAACACCGATGCATTGGTCAGTGTGTTTAAAAGGGTGGACTTTCCTGCATTGGTATAACCTACGATTGCAACCACCGGAATCCCACTTTTCTTTCTCTGCTGCCTGTTGACTTCTCTGTGCATCCTGACTTCTTTTAATTCCCGGTTTAACTGTGCCACACGGCTATTGATAAGACGTCTGTCCATCTCTAACTTCTTCTCTCCCGGACCTCTGGTTCCAATTCCACCTCCAAGTCTTGAAAGAGAACGTCCAAGTCCTGTCAGCCGGCTTAGACGGTATTTTAACTGTGCTAACTCTACCTGAATCTTACCTTCGCTCGTAGATGCCCTTGCTGCAAAAATATCCAGTATAATCAGGGTTCTGTCTATAATCTTTGTATCTAAAAGTTCTTCTAAATTTTTTAACTGTGCCGGACTGAGCTCATCATCACAGACAATTCCCGTTGCACCGGTCATGTCAATCATTTCGGCAATTTCCCGTACTTTTCCGGTTCCCACATAGGTTCCCGGATGAATCCGCTCTCTTTTTTGAATCAGGCTTCCCACCACTTCGGCTCCTGCGGTATGAACCAGTTCTTCTAATTCTTTTACGGAATCCTCCGCATCGTCTCCATCCTGTTCCGAGACTCCTACTAAGATAACCCGTTCGGTTTCTTTTTCTACTTCATATAACGGCATATCTGCCTCCTATCTGGTCTTTAAAAACGTATACTCCCTTACTGCCTCTTCATCATTCTGGTACTCTTTTAGATACGCTTCCATCTTCTTTTTTGCAGATGCAAAATCTCCCATGTATTCATAGGCTGCAATCTCATTTTTCATCAGTTCCTGGCGGTTTGAGGCATCTTTGATTTCTAAGCCAAGCTGAAAATATTTCAATGCGTCCTCATAATTTTCATGGTTCATCTGCATCATTCCTAAGGTATTCAATGCCTCGCTGTCCTTTGCATTGTCTTTGACATAATTTTCCAGCAATGCCTGAGCTTCCTCTGTTTTATCTTCTGCATTATAGACCTCTGCTAAATACAAAAGTGCACCCTTACTATTCTTATCGATTGCCTTATCCAAATTTGTCTTTGCCTGTTTATAATCCCCAAGCAAATAATAAATATGCCCCTGAGCAGCATAATCTTCTGCTTCTTTGGCTTTGTTTTCCACCGCTTTTTCTAAATACTGTTTCCCCTCTTCTTCATATCCACTGTTAGAAAGGTTCTCATAGATTCCCTCATAGAGTTCATAATCCGTCGAATCTGCTGCTATTGCCTTGTCATAATCTTTTAATGCCTTTTCTTTTTTATCCTGATTCAGATAGACACTACCCCGCAGATAATATGCCTCTTTGTTTTTCTTATCGTAATTAATCAACGCCGTATAGGTCTTAATGGCATCATCGTAATCGCCTTCGGCAAACTGGGCTGCCGCCTTATAGTAACAAATGTCAATTTCTTCTGCACCAATCTCTCCTAAAGAGGTATCCAATGCCTTTTGAAAGGATTTGATTGCTTTTTCATAATTCCCTTCTGCCATGCTGTTAATTCCAATTTTCCGGTAGGCTTCCTGATTTTCCTTGTCTTTATCCGTACAGCCTGCAAGACTTCCTGCTAAAAGGAGGACTACCGCTGATACTGCTATATATTTTTGAAATTTCATTTCTAAATTCTCCAGTGATTGTGCTTTTTCGTTACAGATTTTAGTATAGCAAGTCTGTGTAAAAAGTCAAACTCTCTTTTAGAAAACAGCGACTGCCGTACTCATCATTTTGCTGCTGATATCAGTTACTAAAAGATTTCTAAGAGCAGTGTTTGTTATCTGCGATGATGTATGTCTTTTCAAAATTCAACAAATTTTCTAAGAAGTCCGTCTAAATGAAAGACAGCTTGTAACAGCTTTCGTGACTTTCTTAGCAGATG
>JBJELL010000001.1:0-5071 GCA_051879115.1 Lachnospiraceae bacterium | reverse complement strand
GGATTTTATGCCGGAAAAAGGAGGATGTTACATTCTCCATACAAAGAAAGAAGAACCGCCGATTCAGACCGGAATGGAATTTACCCGTTATCTCAGTGAGATTTGTGAAGATTATTATTCTATGGCACCACGAATTAACCATGAGCTTTTGAATATCCAGAATGTGCAGGGGCAGTATTTAAGAGCGAGAAATGAAGTGGTAAAGGCGATTCTAAGCGGAGAGGATTTAAAGTCTTATGAAAACAGCAGCAGTTCGGAAGCAATGGTGTATCGTGCTGCCTTTGTACGCACAGGGCTTTCCGGTGGAGATTTTCCATTAGATGGTGGCTGCCGTAGGATTATGGAAGAGATAGAGGATTTCTTTGTAAAGGGAAAGGGAAAGCGTGTATCCTTCTCCCTTTTGTATGACCGCTTGCAGGGAAAAAATTATGGTGTAAGAAGAGGAATTCTCCCGTTGTTTTTAGCGTGGAAAATCTGTCTCTTAGATGGGATGCCGGTTATCTATCTTGGAAATAAGGAATTGGATATTACGGTGGATGTGTTAAATAACATCAATCAGTTTCCGGAAAATTATGAGCTTTATATTGAAGAAAAAGAAGTGGAAAAAGAACTCTATTTAAAAAAATTAGAGGAAATCTTCTGTAAAGAAGAAAGAATTCACGTTTCTAACCGTTTTTTCTATATCATGGAGAGCATGCAAAGGTGGTATCGTTCTCTTTCGCAGTTTACAAGGACGAGCGGGGATTATCCGAAAAAGGTGGCGGATAGAGTAAAGAACGTTAGAAAACTGTTAAAGCAGACGGAGTTAAATCCGAGGGAGTTTTTATTTGAACAGCTTCTTTATGCAATGGACGTAAAAGACTATGAGAGTGCCGGATGGAAAATAGAAGAAGTGAAAAAACAGATGGATGGGCATCTGGAGAGAGAAATCGTAAGTACAGCGGTACGGATAAAGGAGATTTTTTCCGGGAAAGAGAAGGAGAGTCTTAAAGCCTGCCTTTTGGATTGGTATACGAAACAGAGCAGTCAGTCGAAGCAGTATGTATTAGATAAGAAGATGAAAAACTTTATGGAATACTTAGGAGAGCTTCAGACCAATGATGAAAGAGAAATTATTTCCGTACTCTCGAAGCGAATGGAAGATATCTATGTGGAAGACTGGAATGACAGGGTGAAGCAAAACTTTGTGGAAGATATTGCACAGGTAAAGCAAAAGGTAGAGGAAATGAAAGAGAGTTCACAGCCGTCTGAGGGACAAAATGAGATTCTTCTAAAAAATAGTGACGGGCAGGAGATTCGCAAGTTCTACGATGCAGATACAAAAGACAGCACCAGTGAATTTTTAAAAAATATGATTGAAGAGGCATTAGAGAACTTTGGAGACAGCCTGGAAACGAATCAAAAGGTGGCAGTGTTAGCAGAAACGTTGGAAAAATTATTACAGTAAGAGGAAGAACTATGAAAGATTATATTTATTTGGACAATGCAGCGACAACTTTTCCAAAACCGGAGAAGGTGTATAGGAGAATGGATGAGGCAAACAGGGAGTTTGCCGTAAATGCGGGACGGGGAAGCTATGCACTGGCACAGAAGGCGGAAAATGTAATAACAAAGACAAGGGAGCAGATTCTGACCCTTGCAGGAGCAGATAAGATAGCAGAGGTTGTATTCACACCCTCTGCTACATTTGCATGTAACCAGATTTTAGGAGGGTTGTCTTTAAGCAATGAAACTGTGGTCTATGTCTCGCCTTATGAGCATAATGCGGTGATGCGTGTCCTGTATTTTTTACAAAAAAAACATGGATTTGGAATAAAAGAGCTGGCAATCGATGTAAAGACACTGGAATTGGATATAGAAAGGATTCAGTATCAGTTCATAAAAGAGCCGCCGAGTGTGGTGTGTATTACCCATGTAAGCAATGTGACAGGGTATGTGCTCCCGATAAAAGAAGTTTTGGGACTGGTGGAAGGTATGGATGTGGTAACGGTGGTAGACGGTTCCCAGGCATTTGGATTAGTACCCATAGAGCTTAAGGGAAGCGGAATAGATTTCTATATCTTTGCCGGGCATAAGACCCTGTATGGACCCTTTGGAGTCGGAGGTTATATCAACAATAGGGCAAAGGAACTGGAAATTGTCTTTGCCGGGGGGACGGGGAGTGATTCGCTGAATCTGGAAATGGCAGGGGATTTTCACAGTCGGTATGAGCCGGGAAGTCCGAATGTTGCAGCAGTCGCAGGGCTTAGTGCTGGGCTGGAAGAGTTGATGGAATATGAGGACCGTGAAAAAAATTGTGGACAAGGAATGCTTGAAAGGGAGAGAGAGTTGATAAACCGATTAGAAGGTGGGTTAAAAAAAATTCCCGGGGTAAAGCTGTATCTGCCTAGAGAGGAAAGGCGAAGCGGTATTTGTTCCATTACAGTGGAGGGATATGATTCATCGGATGTTGGGATGATTTTAGATGAGGATTATGGGATTGCGGTGCGGTGTGGCTATCACTGTGCACCGTTGATACATAAATATCTTGGGGATGAGAGTTATGGGGGAACAGTGAGGATGAGCGTTGGCAGGTTTAGTACGGAAGATGAAGTTGATGAAGTTATAAAAGCGGTTGAGGAGATTGTCAGGGGGTAACGAAAGATGGCAGAAAAGAGTAAAACAAATTTAAAGGATATTATAAAAAACATTCAAAACCAGGAATTATTATTACCGGATTTTCAAAGAGGATTTGTTTGGGATTTAGATAAACAGAAAAGGCTGGTAGCATCTGTATTAGCCAGAATGCCTTTAGGAAGTATTCTGATTTTAAATGCAAATGCAGATGATTATGGATGTAGAATTTTAGGAAGAAAAGAACATGTAGAATTAGAAAAGAATAAAAAAGTAGATGTATTATTAGACGGTCAGCAGAGACTTACTGTTCTAACCAATATTTTTTCTAATCTTCTTTATTACGATTATAAGGAAGAAGGAATTTTAATGCAAAATTATAGAGATATTATATCTAAAGATTTAAAATATCGTTTTTTCCTTCGTATACCGTGTATTGAAAAATTAAAAGAGAAAGAAGATTTATTTGGTCTTCGCAATCTGAAATTTGCATTAAATAATCCTGATAGAAAAAGAGAAAATGTTGTAAAAGAACCTGAAAATTCCAATATTTTTCCGGATTTTTTAACAGAAGATATTATTGAATATATAGAAATAAGAGGATTTGATAAAAAATGTAAAAAATCTTATGCTCCACATAGTGAAAAGCCATTAAATATTATAATTGATGCTGTAAAACAACTAAAAGAAGAAAATTATATGATACCACTTTATCTTTTTGTTGATAATGGAATAAAAGGGTTTAATACAGATCGAGCATTAAAAGAGATATTAAAAGCGATTGTACGTGATGTTGTTCGGTATAAATATAATACAGAATATGAAAAATGTAATACAAAACAAGAGAAAGAAGAGTATATAAGAAAAACAATAGAAGATGATATATATTGTGAAGAAATTATAAAAGACAAAGGAATCGATGAAGATAAATTTATAGAAAAATGGGTAGAAAATGGATATGATGATTGGGGAGAGAAATTTAAAAATTATATAAATGTTTGTATTACCTGTATGAATTTGCATGAAATAACTGTTCCTGAAAGTGAAAGAAAAAGAGCTATTGATATTTATGAAAATTTGAATCTGGGAGGAATTACGTTAAGTACTTTTGAATTGGTATTGGCAAAAGCTTCTAAAATTAAGTTTGAAAATGATAGTAATCTTTATGAAGAAATGTTAAATTTTATGAATGAACCGAAAAATTATGATAGAGTTATTTTGACAGAAAGTGTAGAGAGTTATTTTGAAGAGTTTCAAAAAGAAAATCCAGAATATTCTGCAACAAAATTTATGGAATGTTATGACAAAAATAAACATGAGTTCCGACAGAAATATACAGATGTATTTTTGGATGTATTATCATTATTATGTTATGTACCGGACTATAACCCTAAAAACATAGAAGTGAATTTGTTAAAAAGGGATAAAATTCTAAATTTAAGTGCGGAGCAAATTCATAATAATTATAAAAAAGCTTGTATTGGTATAGATAGAGGCTGTTTCTTTTTACAGGCGAGAGGCGGAGCAAGAAAAATACAGGAGATTAATTATAATCTTATGTTGGTACTGTTAGGTTATATTTTGGCAAATGAAGAGTATTACAAAGATAAAAAAATTATTAATCGGTTAGAAGCGTGGTATTGGTCCTCTATTTTTGCCGGAAGATATGATAAAGATCAAACATCACACTTAAAGGAGGATATAGAATTTTTCTTAAAAGATATTAAAGAAGGAGCAGATAAATTTGGATGGTTGGAAGATCGAAGAGATAACATGTTTATGATTAGAGATTTTTCAGATGAAAAAACAATATTAATGGAAACATATACAACACCAAAAACGGTACTTCGTACATCAATTTGTCAATTTTATCTAGCTCAGACATATAGTGATTTGTTAGAAAAAGAATTACTGAACCCTTTTTGTAAAGAGGTTAAAGAATTACAGGGACATCATATAATACCTGTAAGTAGAATGAATCTAAAAGATGAGGAAAGATTAAAGGCAAGAGAGGATAAAACAAACATTATTAATTCACCAGTAAATTTTGCCTACATATTAAAGGATACAAATAAAAAAATTAGTAATCAGGTATATGAACAATATCAAAAACATTGTAAAGAAAATAGTATTTTTGGATTAAATCTATCGAAAGCAGAAGAGACCTTAGAAAATGAACAGATAAGGGAAATTTTAAGAGAACGATTAGGAAAAACAAAAACAGAAATTCAAAAAAGAGTTAATAATAGACTCGGCGTGACATCATAATAAAATAGCAAAAAAATAAACAAAGAAACTATCCGAGATGGTAAATTTCGTTGCAACCATATATCTCAGTGGCTAAAAGAGATGTAGAAAGGTAACATAATCGGATAGTTTCTTATTTTTAATCATTAGTCCCTTCTTTACAAATCCCCCAATTCTCCCTACAATATTCATATACAAAAATCCAACACAG